>CAYVVK010000001.1:0-8641 GCA_964454855.1 uncultured Phaeodactylibacter sp.
CTGCGTGACAATCCCTAACCCCAAAAGGCCAGTCCCCAAATCCCAAATGGTAAATGCCTGAATCTTAAATCCTAAATCAACTTCGTTTGTGATTTTGGATTTGCCATTTACGATGTTAGATTTACGCTTACCTTTGATAGTTTCGTTCTTCCCTAAACCCTAAACCCTAAACCCTAAACCCTAAACCAACAACCTCCAACATGCAAAAAAGCCTGAAATACCTTCTCCGAGCCCTGCTCGGCTTCCTCGCCCTGCTGATCATCTACCTCGCCTTTGTATTGGTCATAGGGACGCTCAACGACTGGCAGCCCGAGGCGGCAGCCCCCCTGGAACCCCTGCAAACTGCAGAAGAAACTGTCATTCAGGACAGCATCCTTTCCTTCGTCATCTGGAACCTGGGCTACGGTGGGCTGGGGGAAGAGTCGGACTTCTTTTTCGACCACGGCAACATGTTCTTCTCCGGTGGCCGCATGGTGCGCCCTTCCCGGGAGTTGGTGGAAAAGAACATTGCCGGCAATACGGTATTTGTGCAAACCACCCGCGCCGATTTTTTCCTTTTCCAGGAAGCCGACTACCGGTCCAAACGTTCCTACTTCATCAATCAGGTTGAAGAGATCCGGGAGGAACTGCCGGAATATGCAGCATATTACGCTCCCAATTATCAGGCCGGCAGGGTGCCCATTCCCCTGTTGGAACCCTGGAAGGCCTATGGGGCCGTCAACAGCGGCCTGGCCACTTTTTCCCGCTTCCAGCCCGTAGAATCCACCCGCTATCAGTTGCCTGGTACCTTCGCCTGGCCTACGCGCATCTTCCAGCTGGACCGTTGCATTGCCCTCCACCGCTACAAGGTGGAGAGGGGGCCCGAACTGGTGGTGATGAACATCCACAATTCCGCTTACGACGAAGATGGAGGCCTCAAACGCCAACAAATGGCCTTTATCAAAGAACTGGTGCTGGCGGAATACGGAAAAGGCAACTATGTGGTGGTGGGAGGCGACTGGAACATGTGCCCGCCTTTCTTCCGCTTCGATGGCTTTATGCCCGGAGACACCAAGGGCTATACCCAACTCAATATCGAACCTGATTTCCTGCCCGAAGACTGGCAGTGGATATACGACCCCCGCGTGCCTACCAACCGCAAGATCCGCACACCCTATGTCGCGGGAGAATCCTTTATCACTCTGATCGACTTCTACCTCATCAGCCCGAACCTGCGCGCCAGGCTGGCGAAAACGCTGGACCAGCAATTCCGCTTTTCCGACCACCAGCCGGTGTACCTGGAGGTGGAGCTGAGGTAACCGGAGCGCATGGAGCGCCGCTTTCAAGCGGCAAGCTAACTGCCCGTCAGGAAATACGCGCTTGAGCAGGGCCGCATGAATGCGGCGCTCCGAGATAATGTCACGCAGACAATAAGTTGATGAATATTACCTTTCCCGTTGAGAAAAATCATCTCGCTCCTCTATTCCTACTCCTATTTTAGTTGAAGTTTTAGTCAAAAATGAAATCGCTGCTCCGGATAGGCCGGAGGAGCGCCAATTAAAAGGCCTTAAACTTTCCTACCATGAATCAGACAAAATATGTTTACAATTTCGGCGGCAAGCAGTCGGAAGGCAACAGTAAAATGAAGGAGCTATTAGGCGGCAAGGGCGCCAACCTCGCCGAAATGAGCCGTATCGGAGTGCCTGTGCCTCCGGGGTTTACCATTACCACCGAAGCTTGCACCAATTATTATAAGCAGGGTAAGGAAGAGGTCCTCAAAGTCCTGGATGAACAGATCCGGGACGGTATCCGGTCCGTAGAAGCCATTACAGGAAAAAAATTCAACGATTCTGAAAACCCACTCCTGCTCTCCATCCGCTCGGGAGCCCGCGTTTCTATGCCTGGTATGATGGACACTGTGCTCAACCTTGGTATGAACGACGAGACCGTCGCCGGTTTCGCCAAAAAAACAGGCAACGAAAGAGCCGCCTGGGACTCCTACCGCCGTTTCATACAAATGTACGGCGATGTGGTGATGGGCCTCAAGCCCGAAGCCAAGGAAGACAGCGACCCCTTCGAGGACGCTATTGACAAGATGAAAGAAGAAAAAGGAGTCGACAACGACCTGGATCTCAGCAAGGACGACCTGGTGGAACTCTGCGCCCGCTTCAGCAAACTCATCGAGCGCCGCACCGGCAAATCTGTCCCGCAGGATCCCTGTGAACAGCTATGGGGCTCTGTTACGGCCGTATTCGACAGCTGGATGAACAAGCGCGCCATCCACTATCGGGCACTCAATGGCATTCCTTCCGGTTGGGGCACTGCCGTTAACGTTCAGGCCATGGTATTCGGCAATATGGGCGATACTTCCGCCACCGGCGTAGCCTTTACCCGCGACCCGGCCACCGGCGAGAATATCTTCACCGGCGAATATCTCATCAACGCCCAGGGTGAAGACGTCGTCGCAGGTACCCGTACGCCGCAGCAGGTCACCAAAGAAGGCTCCCAGCGCTGGGCGAAGCTGGCGGAAGTTTCCGAAGAGGAACGCGCCAGCAAATTCCCCTCTCTGGAAGAGGCCATGCCCGAGATCTACCGCGAGCTGGACGAATACCAGCACCGCCTGGAAGAGCACTATAAAGACATGCAGGACCTGGAGTTCACCATCGAAGAAGGTAAACTCTGGATACTGCAGACGCGTAACGGCAAGCGCACCGGCGCGGCCATGGTCCGCATCGCCGTGGAGATGCTGGAAGAAGGCATGATCGACGATAAGGCCGCCCTGGTCCGCGTGGAGCCTAAGAAACTGGACGAACTGCTGCACCCTGTTTTTGATAAGAAAGCAGCAGCCCTGGCCGTGGAGATCACCAAAGGCCTGCCTGCTTCACCAGGTGCGGCCAGCGGCCAGGTAGTCTTCTTTGCCGATGATACGGTAGAATGGGCTGCCAAGGGCAAAGACGTCATCCTGGTGCGCCGGGAAACTTCGCCGGAAGATATCCAGGGTATCGACAGCGCCAGAGGTATTCTCACCAGCCGGGGCGGCATGACCTCCCACGCCGCCGTCGTGGCCCGTGGTATGGGCAAATGCTGTGTTTCCGGCGCCGGCGCCGTTCACATCGATTACAACAACCGGACTTTCACGGCCGGCGGACGTGCCTATAAGGAAGGAGACTGGATCTCCCTCAACGGCACTACCGGCCAGGTATTCGAAGGCCAGCTTCCTACCGAAGAGGTGAAACTCAGTGGCAACTTCGGCAAGCTTATGCGCCTGGCCGATAAATATGCCCGCCTTGAAGTACGCACCAATGCCGATACGCCCGATGAAGCCATCATGGCGCGGGAATTCGGCGCTACCGGCATCGGCCTGTGCCGCACCGAGCATATGTTCTTCCAGGGCGAGCGCATCCTCGCCGTACGCGAGATGATCCTCGCCGAGGACCAGGCCGGACGCCAGGAAGCACTGGACAAACTGCTGCCTTTCCAGCGCGAAGACTTCGAAGGCATCTTCGAAGCCATGGAAGGCCTGCCGGTGACCATCCGCCTGCTCGACCCGCCGCTGCACGAGTTCCTGCCCAACACTCAGGAAGCCATCCGGGAAATGTCGGAAGACCTGGGCATCAGCGTCGAGCGCATCAAAGAACACATTGAAGAACTGGAAGAGGCCAACCCAATGCTCGGCCACCGCGGCTGCCGCCTGGCCAATACCTATCCGGAGATCTCCGCCATGCAGACCCGCGCCGTCCTCGAGGCTGCCCTCAACCTCAAAGCTAAGGGCATCGAGGTGAAGCCCGAGATCATGATCCCGCTGACCAGCGTCGGCAATGAGCTGAAGATGCAGCGCGACTTTATTCGGGAAACGGCTCAGAAAGTGTTCGAGGAGAGAGGGGAGAAGGTTGACTTCAAGATCGGCACTATGATCGAAGTACCTCGCGCCGCTGTGGTGGCCGACAAACTGGCCAAGTGCGCCGACTTCTTCTCCTTCGGCACCAATGACCTGACGCAGATGACCTTCGGTTTCTCCCGCGATGATGCCAGCAAGTTCCTGCCCATTTACATCGAACGCGGCATCCTCATCAACGACCCCTTCAGCTCCATCGACCAGGAAGGCGTAGGCCAACTGGTAGAGATGGGCGTGGAAAGAGGCCGGCAGACCAAGCCCAACCTCATGACGGGCGTCTGCGGAGAACACGGCGGCGACCCCGCTTCCGTGGAGTTCTTCCACAAGGCGGGCCTCAACTACGTGAGCTGCTCTCCCTACCGTGTGCCCATCGCCCGCCTGGTAGCCGGACAGGCAGCCGCTAAGGAGGCCATGGAGGTGAAGGCGCCCGAACTGGAGAGCGTGGATGCTTGCTGAGAAAGGCCCCCGATAAACGTGTAGCTCATCCGGAAACCTCCGGATAGGCGCTGGCCGCCAGGTGTTGTACGCAACGCCTGGCGGCTTTTTCCATACCTTTCCGATTTCCGATTTCCGCCTTCCGATTTCTGATTTCCGATTTCCAACTTCGGATCAGCCTTCCAGCTCGGCGATCTTTTCCTTCAGCCAGTTCACCGAGGCCACATTCTTAGTGCTCTTGATCTCCTGTTTGATCTTATCCAGGTTCTTCTGGTCGCCGGGAATGGCCCGAGTTAGCTTTTTGGTGAACTTGATGAGGTTGGCGTAGTTGCGCCGGCGGTTGAGGGGGATGTCCTTATGGCGGTTGAGAAAGGCGCGGAAGCTCTCGAAGAGGGAGTAAAGGGGTTCTATCTCGTCGGTTTCGTAGTAGGTATGTAGCAGCATGGCTTTAGAGCCTAGGTTGTAAGCAACGTCGTCATATTCGACATTTCGTAATTGCTCCAGGACCTTGTCATATTCTTTTTGGAAGAAGTAGACCTGCGCCAAGTTGTAAGTAAGTGAATTTTCTCTGAGTGCTTCTGGCAGATGGACGGAATAGGTATTGATGAATTCTTCAGCCCAGGAATATTCTCCAAGCCTGAGAGCTATATTGACAATATTCTTAAAGTACCAGGGAGATAGCTCTCCTTCTGCAAAGAGGATCTCTTTCTCAATCAGGTCCTTATACAGGATAAACAGCTCCGTCATGAATTCCTGGTTTCCCTGGTTTATTTTCCGGATACAATAATTTTGTGCGGCCATATATAAAATATCTCTAGCCTCTCTTGGAGGGAATTTAAGTCCGTGCCTGTCTAGCAGTTGTTTCAACTTATGATAGTGTTCCTCGTTTTCGGCATCGGTTAAAGTCAGGTATATTTGATAATAAATGGCTACGGGAGGATATTTTTCGAAATCTATTTTTTCAACATGCTTGATAATTTCTTCTGTAAACAATAGCTGATAATCATGAGAGGCAAGTTTTTTTTGAGTAATGGCAGCCCCAAGCATCCGAAGTTTTTCTGCCAGATAAAAGATATCCAGATTATGGGCGATTTGTTCAATGTTAGAGCGGTCAAATCGCTTTGTTTCATATTCAGTCAGGTTGTAATAATTTTGTTCGATACTGTACTGTTGGTAAAAAAAATCAGCTGACCGGTATGGTTGTTGGTTCGACAGCCTTCTGGCTGATCTGATGGCAGTTTTATAAAGTTTCTCCATTTTTCGTTCACCAATGGCCTCCATGAGGTAAGTCGCTTGGTGAAGAGGGTTCGCTTCATAATTCTGTTGAGCAAGGTATCCTTCCACCAGTTTCATCAGGTCTGAACAATATTTCCTGAACCGTACATCGTCATATTCTTTTCCAGCTTGTAAGTGCTCCCATAAATATTCCTTTTCGAGGCTATGTCCGTTCTCTCCGTTAATATTGGAGGCCAAAAGGTCAAATAGCTGTATGAGTTCTTCCGAGCGGTTAAAATAAGGGGATTGAAGGTATTTCCGGCAGCGGTTCTGCTCATATTTGTCGAAATGTTCAAGGATGGCGTACAACTTACTATTGTACATATTCAGAAAAATTTATTATTTTCGCTCTCAGCGAAGCAATGAATTGGTTGAATACCCAAATTTAGGTAATTTTTTAAATTGAGGATAATCGGATACCTGTACATCGGCAGGATTTTCCTAGTTTAGGCCGGTAGCTTGCGGTAAATAATTATCCACATTCCCGAAACGGAGCAAAAAAATTACCGTAAATACAGAAGAATTATTGTATTTTAGTGGGGAAATTAGCAATGAATCCCCCAGTTTTACTAGCAATGAGTATAATAAAATCCACGGAACATGAATGTATCTCTACGAAAGCAATTTTTATTCCTGTTGCTCTTCGCACTGGCGGGCCCCCTGGCCTCCTGGGGGCAGGCCGTGAATAAAAGCATCTTTCAGGAGCAGCCTTTTGATTATCAGTTCAGGTCGGAACCCAATCCGCCCAGCCTGGTAAACCCACCGGACAATGGTTCCGTAGGATGGGTGCAGAACGCTCCTTTTCAGTATACCCTCACTTATACCCCCAACGAAGATTTCATCGGCTACGACACCATGCGCCTGGTTACCTGGAAAAAGACCGGCCCGGTTTCCCAGCCCAACAGCATTACCTTTTACATTACGGTAGAACCCTCCAAGGTCGATGCCGTGCCTGACTACGGTACCACTCCCATCGATCAGCCTGTTTCCGTTAACGTCCTGCAAAACGACTTTAGCAGTAATGGCGTCCTGATCCTGAAAAATATTCCGCTGGTCAACAGCGGTACGGCAAGCATGGAAGGGGATTCAACAATAACTTTCACCCCCTCTCCCGGCTTTGAAGGTATTGCCTATCTCAACTATGTAGTATGTGACGACATCGGCGTCTGTGACAACGGCACCGTCAGCTTTTTCGTGCTTGGCGAATCCGCCAGCCTTGCCGATACGGTTAGCATATATACCCGCAAGAACCAGCCACAGGCGGTATTCGTACCTGCGGAGTATGTATTGACACAGCAACCGGATAATGGCACTTACGATGATACCGGCGATGTACCCACTTATTTTCCCGATGCCGATTTTGTAGGCAACGATTACATCAATTTCGATTATCAGGGCGTGCCCAAGGTCATCGAAGTCAGAGTACTCGACCTGGTGGCCAATGCCTTTGCCTTCGACGACCGGGCTTATATGACACCCAGCGAAGGCACCAAAGAGATCAATGTGCTGGAGAACGACCTTTATGGCGCCAACTCCGGCTGCTTCCGCCTCTCCAGCGATGCCAAATACGGCACTGTAGAATGGGAGGTGGGCACGGATGCCAGAGGAGTCGTTCGCTATACTCCGCCTGAGGGCTTTTCCGGAGTGGATTATTTCACCTACTCCATCTGCCCGCAGGGCGGCAACGGCAATAACCTGGAAACGGCAACGGTATACGTCTTTGTCAGCAATTACGAACCTTCCGCCTCTACCTTCCGGATGACCACGCCTAAAGTTACTCCTTTGGTAGTGGGCTATAGTGTCCCCATCGATCAGTTTTCTTTCTCCATTGAAGCTCAGGCCGACCTGGGAACGGTGACTTTCCTTAGAGGACAGGCGGATACCGTGATCTACGGCCAGCGGATAGAAGGGTATAACCTCATACTTTACATCCCGGATGCCGATGTAAGCAGCGGCTTTGATGAGTTCGAGCTGAACTACTGTGTGCTTACCGACGGCGCCTGTGGTTATCAGAAGACGGTCAAGATCGAAGTGGAGATCCTTGACATTGGCGATGGGTCCGAACCTATGTGCTTCGACGACTGCGTCTGGTCGGGAGACACCAACTTCGACGGGGTGGTTGATATGCGAGACCTGCTGCCTATCGGCCTGGCTATGGGCAAAGTGGGTATTCCACGGGACGAGGTTAATTTTGACGTCTGGTACGGCCAGTACGGCGATGACTGGGAGGCGCCCTTCGAAGCAGCCCCTATAGACCTGAAACACCTGGATACCGACGGCGACAGCGTGATCACAGCCCTCGATACCTTTGCCATCAACAAGTTTTACGGCAATACGCACTCCATGACCGCGGTGAATATCCCATTCCTGGAGCATGAGATCGTACTGGGCAGCGATATTTTTGTCAGTCCCGGCGATCTGGTGGAATTGCCCATGTCCATGGGAAGCCCCGAAGGCCCTGCCAGTAATGTGTACGGCTTTACCTTCCCCTTCCAGTACAACCCGGATATTGTCGTGCCGGAAAGTGTGGATATCGAATTCGAGAACAGCAGCTGGCTGGCTTACAATTCGCCCATCCTGCAGATGGAAAAGAATAATGGGCAGGGGCAGGTTGATGCCGGCTTTACGCGTACCAATGGCCTGGCAGCAGATGGGCATGGAAGAATTGGAAAAGTCCGGTTCATAGTTTCTGAGGATCTTGACGGCTTCCGCTCCGGCAAAAAAGGCCTGCAGATGGAAGCCGGAGGCGGCATGGCCACCGTAATGAACAGCGCCGGTATGATGTACGGCGTGCGGGTGCGTGGCCTGACGGTGCATATAGTACCGCCCTCCGAGCGGCGTGAAAGCCTGCTCGATCCCGGCCTGCTGAAAGTTTTCCCCAACCCTGCCAACGGGAGCTTTGTCAACGTTTACCTGAACGGAGGGCAGGAATTTGAGCGGGTGGTAATTTACGACCTCACCGGCCGTCAGGTGTATGATACCGGCAAAGTCCTGGCCCGGCGCATGCAGCTGCCTGTGAGCCAGCTCAAGAACGGTATGTACTTCCTCCACGTGACC
>CAYVVK010000001.1:8651-56901 GCA_964454855.1 uncultured Phaeodactylibacter sp.
CGGGGGGGGTACTGAATAAGAAGTTTGAAGTGCTGAAATAAACCGCATACCTTTCGGGGTTTGAAAAGTCAACCCCTTTCAAATCCCGAAAGGCCACTTTGGGGTGAAAAAATTTCTTATATTACTGATTATTCAGTAATATTGTTAGACTGAAAAACGTTAGATTAAGACATTCATTGCTTTTTAATATTCGTGGAATTATAATCATTGCTAGTGAGTCGCACATTTTTGTGCGGCTTTTTTTTTTGCCTCACCTCATTTTATTTTCACAAAAAGCAACCGTACCGCTCTGTCTTTGCCTCCTAAATGGCTTTGACATCAGTATTTTTGCTGTATCCTGCTGCAAAATATAAAAGAAACTTTTCTTCACATTTGCCTGATTTTGTCCTTGATTGGATGTGGTATTCTTTGAATATTTGTATCGTGATAGAAAGATAAAGAAGGAAGAAAAGCCACATCGGCGGATAAAAGCATCCGCCACAATTGACAAGGATATGTTCATGGGATTATAATTTGTTAGTAGTGAGTCGTTCGCCCATAAAGCCGAACGGCTCGCTATCTTTTTCAGATTTGACACCCGGAAAATATATAATAGCGGCCAGGCCTGAGCATAGAGAGTAGGGGAATAGCCGCTCAGCAAGAATCTAAGATTCATTCATTTTGGATATGTTCATGGGATTATAATTATCGCGCAGGCCTCACTTCACAAGGTGAGGCCTGTTTTTTTTTGCCCTGGAGCGCGGGCTTCCAGGCCCGCGTTACCGTCAATACCCATATTTCTCCTTCCACAGCCGCCGCAGCCTTTCTCTCATCTTCTCCTCCGGCCCATTCTTCTGCGGTTCGAACAGCCGTTTTTTACTCACCTCCTCCGGCAGGAATTCCTGCTCCACAAAGTTACCCGGAAAATCGTGGGCGTACTGGTAGCCTTTGCCGTAGTCGAGCTCTTTCATCAGTTTGGTGGGCGCGTTGCGCAGGTGCAGGGGAACGGGCAGGCTGCCGGTCTGCTGCACCAGGGCCTGTGCCTGATTGATGGCCATATAGGCCGAATTGCTCTTGGGGGAAGAGGCCAGGTAGATCACTGCCTGTGAGAGGATGATGCGCGCCTCGGGCAGGCCTACGGCCTGTACGGCCTGGAAAGTGGTGGTGGCCATCAGCAAGGCATTGGGGTTGGCCAGGCCGATGTCTTCGGCAGCAGCGATCATCATGCGGCGGGCGATGAATTTGACGTCTTCGCCCCCTTCGATCATCCGCGCCAGCCAGTAGACTGCGCCGTTGGGGTCGCTGCCCCGAATGGACTTGATGAAGGCGGAGGCGATGTCGTAGTGCTGCTCGCCGGCTTTGTCGTAGCGGGCGATATTTTTTTGTACCCGCTGCGTCACCAGTTCGTTTGTGACGGCCAGTTTTTCGCCTTTCTCGCCGTAGTTGGCCACCAGCTCCAGAATGTTGTACAGCTTGCGGGCGTCACCACCGGAATACTGCAGCATGGCCTCGTATTCCGCAATTTCTATTTCCTGCTCTTTAAGGTACTCGTCCTTCTCCAGGGCCTGTTTCATCAGGTAGATCAACTCTTCCTTTTCCAGGTATTCCAAAACGTACACCTGGCAGCGGGAGAGCAGGGCGGGAATGACCTCGAAGGAAGGGTTTTCCGTAGTAGCGCCGATAAGCGTCACTACGCCTTCCTCCACGGCTCCGAGCAGGGAATCCTGTTGTGACTTGCTGAAGCGGTGGATCTCATCGATGAAAAGGATGGGGTTGGGGCTATCAAAGAAGCGCTGGCTTTTAGCCTTCTGTATGGTTTCCCGTACATCCTTTACTCCGGAATTGACGGCGGAAAGCGTGTGGAAGGGCCGTTCCAGTGTATTGGCAATAATCTTAGCCAGAGTCGTCTTTCCGACGCCAGGTGGCCCCCAGAGGATGAACGAGGGGATCTTGCCGGACTGTATGGCCTGCCGCAACACCGCTCCTTCGCCTACCAGGTGTTTTTGCCCGACGTAATCATCCAGGCGCTTTGGCCGCATCCTTTCTGCTAATGGTCTCATGGTCGTTTATTGATGATCAAAAAAAACGGGGCCTGGCCCAACCCCTGCTGTAAATCCTCCGTGTATGGTAATGAAAAGAAACAAAAATATCTAAAACTCCCTCCAACAGATGCACAGCTGCTCTGATTTTTATATTTTTAAGGCAAAGGAAAAAACAGGAAACAATTTCTGGCATGATGCGTACAAAAGAATACGAAAACTTCTTTTGCATTCATCCCCTCAGTTATTTTCCAGTTTAGATCAAGGGTATAAACCCCGGCACGAATATCTACAGCGTATAAACCAGCCGCCTTTATAGGCTTCTGCGGTGCAGTACAGCAGAGGTGCTTTATTTTTTGCACAATGAGAAAACTAAACGTTCATGACAACGGAGCACACGCCTGTAGTAAACAACCTGAAGGGAGGGCCCTTTCATTCATTGGATGAACTGCTCACCCACCACGGGCCAAAATTTCAGCATTTCCGGGTCAATCCTGCCCGGAGAACCACCATAGTCGGCCAAAACGGTACCCGACTGGCCTTTCCCCCTTTCGCCTTTACCGACCTCCTCGGCAGAATCGTGCAGGAAGAAGTGGAAGTCCGCCTGAAAGAGGCCTTTTCCCGGCCCGAAATGATCCTTGCCGGCAAGCCGAGCACTTCAGACGGCCGCCTGCTGGAATCCGGAGGACAGTTTATGGTTAATGCCCACCGGGGCTCGTCTCCACTGCAACTTTGCCAGGCCGTGGAAGTGGGGCTCCCGGTGCAGAAAGGCCTGCGCAACCCTCTGGCCATGAAACTCTACACGGGAAGCACCACTACCATAAAAGTGTATCGGCAGGATAAAAACTTCGACTGGCGCCTGCTCAAAGATCACCCCATCAAAATACGAAAGGCGAACGGGCATAAGTACTATACCTTCAAGATCGGCGCGTTCAACTGGTATGATTGCGGCTACCTTATCGGCAAACGCTCCGCAAGGTCGATGGTGACAGTCAGAATGGCCAGCCCCGTCGAGCATTTTGAGAACCAACAGGCCTATCTGGCCTTCCCGGAAATAAACGCGGTGGCGAAGATGTATCCCACCAGCCAGGGCTTCACGGCCATAAACATACCCAATAAGCTCTCTGCTGTGGCCATGGTTATCGCCACCAGCCATGGACAGCTCTATTTCGGGAAAAGCACTCTGGAAAAAGTATCGGACAAGGTAGCCTATGTCAAAATGAAAGCAGTAACCGAAAAGGAAACTATTCGGCCGATTTTTCAGTTGTAAGCACCGTTGCCCTCAGATATTCCAAACGGTTACTGCATGTTGTCCCCCACTCACAGCCTTGCCATGGTTAGGGCATTGTTGGAGCAGTTCGCTGACCCCTACAATGCTGCTTTCATGCGGAAATACACGGGGGATAATTTCGAGTTTTATGGCGTAAAGAGTTACCAGCGCTATAAAATTTTTTCTCAGGTTGCTGATAGTCATCGAGATATGAGTGAGGAGGAATTGAGTGAACTATGTCATTGCTGTTTCCATGAAAGAGAGAAACGGGAAATGCAATATTTTATCAATGACATTGTCTGCAGGGCCATCCACAAGCTGGAGGAGCCTTTCCTGGAGACTGTGGATGAGCTTATCGGGAAACTATCCTGGGAGGATACGGTGGTGGGCTTTCTCGCTCCCCGTATTGCCGGGCCCTTGTTTCGGAAATATCCCGGTCAAATAGAAGAGTATACAGAAAAGTGGATACAATCTGATGATACCTGGTATCAGCAAGCGGCCATCACTTTTCAATTGCACTACCGCCATGATACGGATGAGGATATTCTTTTTAACTACATCCGCCTGCGGGCCGATACCACCGATTTTTACGTGAAGAAAGCCGCTGGCGTGGCTCTCCAGCATTATGCCCGGGTAAACCCCAGGGCGGTAAAAGATTTTCTGGAAAAGGAAGAAAACTTGTCGCCCATAACCAAAAGTAAGGCAAAGCGCATCTATGACCGCAGATAAGAGGCTCCGTTCACATCCAGTATGCAGCCGGTGGTAAAGGCCGCTTTTTCGGAGGCCAGGAACAGGATGGCGTAGGCCACCTCCTCCGGCTTGGCTACCCGGTTGGTGGGGCTCTGCTGCCGAATGGCCTCTCCTGCTTCGCTTTCCAGCAACTCTACAGCCATATCCGTCTCCACAAATCCTGGAGCCACCACACCTACGAAGATGTGATGAGGCGCCAGCGCCTGGGCCAGCGACTGGCTCATGGCGTTCATGCCGGCCTTGGAGGCTCCGTAGGCGGGTTGTCCGGGTTCTCCCCGGAAGGCGCCCCGGGAAGATACGTTGACGATCCGGCCGCCGCCCTGGCGGATCATATGCCGGGCAGCGCAGTAGCAGGTGTTGGCGGCGCCGAGCAGGTTGACGCCGAGGGTCCGTTGCCAGCTGGCCTGCCATTCCTCGTAGCTGCTGCTGTCCAGAGGGTGAGCCTCGAAAATGCCGGCATTGTTAATTAGTATATCCAGCTGTCCGAATTCCTTCACTACAGCATCTACCATTCGCTCAACCGCATCCGGATGGCTGATGTCGGCCTTCACAGCCAGATGCCCCCGGCCGGGCATTTTTTCGATGGTTTGCAGGGCGGCGTCCTTGTTGCTGCGAAAATTGATGGCCACTCGGGCTCCCTTTTCCGCAAAGGCGATGGCTGTAGCCTGGCCTATGCCCCGGGAGCCGCCGGTAATAAGCACGGTTTTGTCTTGAAATTCCATGCCCTGAATTTACTCTCTTTTCAAGACAATTCAAGCTTAGAAAGCCCACCAATTTAGGATTCTCATCGTATTAAAGTCACCGACCCCATTTTCTGGTATTTTCTCTTGCCATTGGTAGAGCCCTTCCACAGGGATTCATCCTCAAACACCGCTTCGATTTTCCAGACATAGACATCCTGGGGCAGAGCGGCTCCGTTGAGCGTACCGTCCCAGCCTTCTGCGGGCTGGCCCCGCTGCAGGGCGGTGCTTTCCCAGAGTAGTTCGCCGTAGGCCGAGAAGATGCGCACCCGGTACTCTTTCAGGCCGATTCCTTTTGGGAGGAACAGCCGCGCATCGCCGGTGCCTAGATCCGGTGCGAAAGCATTGGGTACGTGCAGGGCCTTGATGAAATCCGGTTTCAGCATAATCAGCGTATCATCCCGGCAGCCCCCCTCGGTAAAAGCGGTGAGCATCACCTGCCAGCTGCCGTTCCCAGCGTACTGATGCGCCGGATGCTCTTCTTCGGACCGAGTGCCGTCGCCGAAATCCCAGAGATAGGTATCCGCCTGTTCCGAGGTATTGATAAAGCTTACTTTGCCGGCTCCCCCTCCGTCGATCCGCTCTTCGGCCCAACTGAAGCCGGCTCTTGGCTGCTTCAGGACTTCTACGGCGGCGGCCAGCTCCAGCGTATCATAGCAGAGGCCATCATAGGCAGCGATGAGGCGGACCGGGAAGTGGCCGGCTTCCGTGTACAGGTGAGCCGGAGCGCGTTCCGTCGAGCTGTGGCCATCGCCGAAATCCCAGAAAAAGCGATTGCCGCGGGAGTAGTTCACAAACTGCGCCAGCACGGGCTGGCAGCCGCGGGCGGAGTCGATGCCATAGTCAGCGATAGGGCGTTCGTAAAGCCGCATTTCCTGCCGGCTGGTATCGGTACAGCCATACTGGTTGGAGGCGATGAGATCAACCTCATAATCACCTGGCTGGGTATATTCCTGGCTGGGGCTGACTACAGTAGAGGAGGTGCTCATGCCCAGTTGCCAGTAGTAGCCTTCGGCGCCGGCCGACTGGTTCTGGAAGTTTACCGTTACCGGCAAACCGCAGGCGGCTGCTTTGTCGATAACAAAGGCTGCCTCGGGCTTGGGAAAGGCAAAAACTTCCGAGATAAGGGTATCGGAAAAACAGCCCGCGGCATTGGACACCCGCAGGCGCACATCGTACTGTCCGGGTGTCGTAAATAGGTGTACCGGATCGGGTTGTACCGAACTGTTGCCGTCGCCGAATTCCCATTGGTAATAATTTCCACCGGAAGAAGTGTTGGAAAACCTTACCTCCAGTGGAGCACATCCCGTCGCATTGGCTATGTCAAAACGAGCCTCCGGCGGTTCGCTGATGGTGATCTCCCGTTCCATACTGGCACTGCAGCCAGAAGCCGGGCGGGTGGCGGTAAGGGTAATGGTATAGACGCCCGGGCTGTCGTACAGATAAGTGGGGTTGGAAAGCACGGAGCTGTCGCCCGTGCCGAATGACCAGATGCTGCCGCCGGCGGGCTCCGAGGTATTGCTGAACTGAATCTCCTGCCCACTGCACAGGTTGGGAGAGTGATCGAAAGACGGTACCGGCCCGGCCAGTACTTCTATCTCGATATAAGTGCTGTCCTCCGCGCAGGCATTGGCCGCGTGTTGTTTTACCTGATAGCTGCCGGCTTCGGTAAAGGTATGAACGGGGTCGTCCTCCATTCTGGTATTGCCGTCTCCGAAATCCCAGCTGATGACGGTGCCCGGAGTGGAGAAATCCGTAAACTGAACAGCGAAGGGGGCGCAGCCTCTGGTTTTGCTGGCCTGAAAAAAAGCCTGTACGCTGTCGGGTTCCACGGTGAGTATCTTGCTTAGCGTGTCCGTACCGCAGCTGTTTTCCACGATCAGCCGGATGGTATAATCCACCGGGATGGTATCTCCGGCGAAGAGCTGTGGTTCAGGCAGGGAGTCGGTGGAGCTTTGCCCGTTGCCGAAATCCCAGTTATAACTGATCGGGCTGCCATAGGTGAGGTTGGCGAATTCCACCAGCAGCGGGGCACAGCCGGTATCTACGGTAAAGCCAAAGCCTACCTGCGGAAAGGCGCGCACCAGCACACTATCGGTAAAAGAATCGGCACCACATTGGTTTTCAGCCTGCAGGCGGATGGTGTACAGGGTATCGTTCCTGCCTGCCTGAAAAACAATGGGAAAGCCCGGCTGCTCCTCCGCCGAGCTTTGCCCATTGCCAAAATCCCACGAAAAACTGTTGGCGGAACCACTGCTTTCATTGGTGAAGGTAGCTTCCAGGCCGCCGCAGCCCTCCTCTGCATCAGGGTGAAAGTAAGCCTCCGGCGGAGCGATTACCTCCAGCGGCTGTGTGATGGTGGCCGTACAGCCGGTTTCGCTAAATGCCTGCAAGCGGACGTTGAAGCTGCCGGTGGTGATGTAGCGGTGTTCTGGTTCTTCCAATTCCGATACCTGGCCGTCGCCAAAGGCCCAGGTGTAGGAAACTGCTCCCTCCGACTGATTGTCCATGGTAAAGGCACTTCCCAGGCAGAGTGGGGCGGGAACCTGAAATGCCGGCTGCGGCAAGGGGGCCACCGATATGGGTAAGGTATCCGATTTCTGGCAGCCATCTGAGGTAATGGTATAAAACAGGTCATATTGCCCGGCTCCCACCGCTGAAGGGTCAAAACGGCCACTCGATACGCCGGGCCCGGACCAGCTGCCGCCCGCCGGTTGCGCTCCATTAAGAGACAGGGGAGCTGTATCAGCACATATCGTTTGGCCCGGCCCGGCCTCCACCGGCCCGGGATCACGGACGGTGACCTGCATGGAATCCCGAACGGCGCAGTTGCCGGAGCCTACGTTGTAGACGAATACATGCTTGCCCCCGCCCCCCTGGGAAGGGTCAAAGAATTTACCGTTCAGCCCCGCGCTGGCGGAAGACCAGATACCTCCAATCTGATTGGCGAAGCGGCTAAGGTCGTAGGGCTCGTCGCTGATGCACAGGCTGGTGTCAGGCCCCGCGCTTACGGTAACGGGATCCACTACCCCGATGCTCACAGGTTCTTCGGTATGGCAACCATTCTGCCCACCAACCCGGTAAGTGAGGGTGTAGTTGCCGGCGCCCCCCGCTTCTAATGGGGAGAACAGGCCATTGGCGGCATCCACCACACCCGGGCCCGACCAGCTGCCGCCTGTTGGAACTGCCCTGGGCAGAGAAACCGTCCCGGCGGTATTGCAATAAGAAGAATCACTCACCGTCACTACCGGCGCTTCCTGTACTTCGATGACGAGAGAATCGGAATTGCCGCAATTGTTCCCTCCCGTCACCGAGTAGATGAGGGTATAGCGGCCGATTCCCGACTCGGCAGGAAGGAAGGTATTGCCGGATAATACGCCGCCATCGATGGCCGTCCAACTGCCGCTTGCCGGGCTCGCGTTCAGGGAAATGGGAGGGCCGCTGCTGCAAACCGCCTGCCCTGGCCCGGCAGTAACCTGTGGCGATTCGATGACTTCTATCGCCACCTGGCCCTGCATGGAGCAGGCGCCGGTGCCGTAATTGTAGGTGAGGAGGTTGGCGCCTGTATTGGCGGTGGCGGGATTGAAAGTACCGTTCGCGGATACACCGGGGCCAGACCAGGCGCCGCCGCCGGGTGTGGCCTGCAGCCGGAAAGGCTGGCCGGCGCTGCACACCTCCCGCCCGGAAGGCATTTCCAGCGGGCTGGCTTCCTGAACGGTGAAGGTGTCGCGCAGCACTGTATTGCCGCAGCTGTTGGCCAGCTGCAGCTCCACTGGCCGGGCGAGCCGTAATGAATGCCGGAGGGATAGGGTTCACTGGAAGAGGAGGGCGTGCCGCCGGGAAAGCTCCACTGATAGCCGGAGATGTCCAGGCCGTTGGCTTGTATATTCAGCAGGCTGGAGTCGAAAGACAAGGTGGCGCTTTCGCAGTGGTCGGGCAGGGGCGCCATATCGACAACGGGAGCGCCGGGCAGGAGGAGCATGGTATCCCAGCTCGCTTCGGCACAGGCATTGGAAACGGAAAGGGTAATGTCATAGGCGCCGCCTTCCGTGAATTCTATTACCGGGCCGAGGGAGTTGGCATCCGTACTGTCCGTAAAATACCAGCCTTGTGCTGGCGAGACGGACCACTGATAGTTGAGTTCTTCGCCGGTGGCGGAGGCATTCAAAGGCACCCTTAGTGGGGTACAGCCGTTTTCTCCTCCTCCTCCCACATCAGGCATCTGAATATCAGCTTCCGGAACGGGCGGCTCGTCTATGGTGATTTCCTGGCTAAAGGAAACCGGCCCGCAGGAGAAGCTCACCAGGGTCATTTCAATGGTATACACCCCGGGAGTGAGAAATTCGGCCTCAATGGTATTGGCGCCGAAGAGGTTGCCGCTCACTATATTCCAATCCTCCCCGGAGGTACCGGTAATGGACCAGCTGGGATTGAGCACATCGACACAGGAAGAGGGGCTGCCCGACACTACTTCGCTGACGTCGCTGTTGTTCTCGAATGTATAAACGGCACCCTCACAACTGTATTCGGGAGGAATTATGCTGAAATTGGGTTCGGGCGGTTCGCTCACCTCAATGGGTTCTATGGTGGCGGTGGAAGAATTACAGGGGTTGGAGGCTACTACTCTGATGTCGAAGGCATTGGGATAATTGCCGGTGCTGGTCGTCCTGCCGCAGGAGCTCTCCAGGAAGGTATAACGGAATACCGGCGGCAGGTTTTCCTGTGTGAAATGGCCCACTTCCTCCCCGGAGATGAAGACGGTGTATTCCGTACCGGGCGGGTTGCCCTCGGTATTGGTGATGGGAAAGTCGAGGGTGGCCGGTGCGCAGAGGCCCACGGTATTGCCGGGGATGGCCAGGCCCACAGAGGGGTTGCCGCCGTTGTAGAAGGTATAATTGTCGGTATATACACAACCATTCTCATGGGTGGCGGTGATGAAAATGGTATAGTAGCCCAGCCGGTTGTAGGTATGGGATATGGTGTTGGCATTGGAAAAAGTACTGTTGTCATATTCTTCCGCCGGCGAGCCGTCGCCCCAGTTGATGGTATAGGCGGTATTGGAAGCATAGGTGGAGGAGGCATTGAATATTTCCAGTTCGAAAGAAGAAGCGCCATTGCAGGCCCTTAGCTCTTTGTCGGTCAGGGTGACAATGCCGGGCGGTACGCCAATAGCGGGGTCGGGCACGGCGGGTACTGTGATGTCTCTTTGGGCACAGGCGGCTCCATTTTTGAATAGCGTAATGGTGTAGGTTGTTGCGGTATGCTGAACGGGAAAAGCATAACTGAAGATGGAGCCGGTGACGTCCACCTGGCCGTCCCCGTCGAGGTCCCAGCTGTAATTGCTGCCGGCCTGTGGGGCATCGACGCTGAATTCAGCCTCTTCGGAGGCACAGGGCGTTTCGTTGGAAAGGCTGAAGGTACACTGTGCGTAAAGGGCGTGGTTTTCCCAGCAGAGGAAAATGATAATGAGTGTCAGGAAAGATCGCATATCCATGATCAGGCGTTTTTGGGTGGTGAAGGAGGGATCAGAAAAAGTGCTTACAGTCGAGGAAGCGGTTGCGGCGCATGTTAGGGCCGCGCAGCTTGCCGCCTATCCCCACGTCTTCCAGGAAACGGTATCGGAAGGTGAACTCGAATACACTACCGGCTGCCGGCCCCAGGCCTGTATTGTTGAGGTCAGCGCTGATGCCGAAGAAAAAGGCAGGCTGGCTACCGCGGCTCCGGCTTCCGGAGGAGCTGTACCCGCCGATGGTCAGGATCAGGGCGTCGGTATGGGTGCCATTGGGTACGTATACGCGGTTTTGGTATAAAAGGCCCATGTAAAAATTATTGACCAGGCCGTACAGTCCCAGCGTGCCCACAGTCATGTTTTCCTGGAAATCAATGAACTGGTATCCCTGGTGGTCCAGCTTGAAGTTGGGAGAGATGGCTATATCCATACCAGTGCCTTGCAGCAGGGTCATTGGGATGATCAGGCCGCCGTGCAGGGTGGTGCGTGGAGCGAGCCGGCTTTCCAGGTTGAGAAAAGAATCGTTGCCCCTGGCCGAGCGGCTGATGAGATAAGGCAGGTGGTGAAAGCTCATTCCCAGGTGGCTGCGCACGCTGCGCACGCTGCGGCCGCCCATTTTCAGGCCTCCTTCGTGGCGCCAGACGACGCCAAAGTCGAAATCTCCGAAGAATACTCTGTCGAATACCGGGCTGACGCTGCTGGGGTTGGATACGCCATAGATGGGGTCCAGTTGGTCGGAAAAGACGAGCTCGTCCCAGTCGAGGCTTCTCTGTACGAGCCGGCCCTCCATGCCGAAGTGGATGTTGTCTTTCTGCCCGGGAATGGTATAGGACAGCACCAGCCCTGCCTGCTGGGTATTGAGCTTTCCGATGCCTTCGGTATTGCTCAGCAGGTGCAAGCCCAGGCCAAGGCGTACGGCGGGGAGTTGGGCCTCGGCGGCGACGTTGAAGGTTTTGAAACCACCGTCAACCGGCGACCACTGTACCCTCGCTGCTCCGGAAACGGCAATGCCGGGTTCCAGGCCGGCAAAGGCAGGGTTGAGATAGATGCGGTTGGCGTAAAACTGGGAGAAGGAGGGGTCCTGAGTGAGTCCTGCAGCCGTAAACAGGCATAGAGTGAGGGCCGCCAACGCCTTGTTGGGGCCACGGCGTAGCCATAGCGTGTTCATAAGTATATATTAATCGGTTTTGGAATCCAGCTAAAACGGGGTGCCGGCTGAATTTACGGCCGCGTAAAATTCAGGCCAGTACTCACTGCCGTTTTCCATAGCATGCTGTGGGAGTCGTCTTTTATCAGGCAAAGCGGTAATGCCTGGCTGTACTGCCGGGCCGGGGCTGATGCTCTGCCGGGGTAGCAAATTGCAGGAAAGCATGCGCCGTCCTTGCCGTTGCGATCAAGCGGGGTAGGGGCTTGACAAGTTTGGGGGGATATGCCTGGGAGTGATCGGGGGTAATATAGAAGCATAACGATATAAAAAACAAATTCTTATATGTTATGGCTTAATTTTTTGAAAAAGGCGGGAATGGTATATGAGCAGCCCCCGAATGGTGTGAAAAGCACCTGGCCTTTTCACACCACTTAGGGGGACGCCTCTGGTTAAGTAGGCGGACAGAACAATATAACAGTTTAACAATGTAGTCCAGACCCATACGGGCCCGTACCGGGGCGGGTTTCGCCATGCTCAACAATCTTCTCGGAACGCCTGCTGTCATTCGGAAACAAAATTCCACCATTCGGAAACCAGATCCTACCATTCGGAAAGCGGGGTCGAACCTTCCTGCGGTTTCGCCTAAGTTTGCCTGACAGCTACCGCAAATACACTTTTTGCGGGGCTGGTGAACTTTAGTTGACAAAAAAATAAAAAAGATGTTTCAAAAAGTACTCTACTTAAGCTGTCAAGCAATCTTAATTCCCGTCTTCTTTCTCAGCTTTTTAGTGTTAAACAATACGACACTTAACGGACAGGTCCCTTGTAATCAACCCTTAGATTTTACCTACATCGGATCCTTGAACGGGAATGAATACTTTGTTTCTAATTTCGCTGTTCTGGCGTCAGAAATTTTTGATGATGCCATTTCTTGGTGAGGACATGCGGCAACGATTTCTTCCGCGGAAGAGAACGAACTCATTTTAAATGGATTAGTCACGAATGACCTCTGGTATAGTTCTATCGGTCTGGCATTAAACGGAGGAAACTTTGCGTGGATCACGGGAGAACCGCTTAATTACACCAATTGGGGCCCAATGCTAAATTTAAGGGCTCCGGTGAGGTAAATGAGTCGGGCAGCTATGGGTTTTTACTCACCGGCGTTGACGGCGATGTTGATGGAGGTGGTGAAATCGACAAATTCCGGATCAAGATCTGGGATTTGAGCACCGATGCGGTGGTATACGACAACCAATTAGGAACCGATGATACGGGGTATGAATCAACGGCGCTGGGGGGTGGAAGTATTACCATCCACTCGGATAATCAAAGGAATTTCGCTGACCTTACGGAACGGTTCGTTGTACCTAACCTGGGTATCACGGCTATACCCAACCCCTCCCGGGGTAAAGTGCAGCTGACGATCCAGCTACCGGAAGAGGCATCCACCCAAGTGCAGATCGTTAATCTCCAAGGAGTGGTCATCCGGGATTTTGATCTGGATGTTCTACCCGCTGGAACGTACCAAGTAAACTGGGATGGCCGCAGTAAAAACGGAGCTGTTCTTCCGGGCGGCATGTACCTGGTTCAGGTGAAAGCGGGCAAGAAGTCCTCCTTCCTGCGTATCATGCTCTTACCCTAACCGGAACAACAAGTAGTAAATTTTAAAATGCGCCTTTACCGCCTGGCGCATTTTTGTGTGCCAACTTTTTCATTAAGCTGAACTGCCGACTAAACTCACTTGCCCATCTCCAGCAGTTCATCCACGGTATTTCGGCTTACGGCGTGGTAGTTGGGGCGGGCCTTTTCATAGATCTCCCGTGCGGTTTCCAGCTTTCCCTGTTCTTTATAGGCACTGTAGAGCGGCGTCAGGAATTTGCGCCGCCCTACTTCGGTGAGGAAATCCTCGATCTGCGGGCGGATCTCGGCGGCGTAGCCATTGTCGATGGCCAGTTCGAACCAGGCGGCGAGGATCTCGGCATTGCCGGATTGGCTGAAGCCAAAGGCCTGGTCGAGGGCTGTCATCCTTTGTGCTTGCAGGGTAGGCGGCAGCTGGCGGATGAAATGCAGCCACTCATGGGTCGACCAGGCTTTCGTGTCCAGCGATCCCGGGCTGGCGCCATCCCTGAACCTTTCCGCCTGCTCATCAACCTGGGCAAAGCGCTCAGAGGGAGGTAGGGGCAGGCTCTCGGGAATTCCCGGCTCGTAGATCCAGGCGTCTACATCTACCTCCAGGGCATATTTGCCGATCAGGTTCTCATTGAGGTAGTGCACGAACTCTTCAGTGGTGATCGTCTCAAACTGATGGGCCTCGAAGTACTGTTTCAGGAATTCATCAAAGCGTTCCCGTCCGGCCTTCGCTTCGAGATGGGCAAGGAAGAAGGCCCCTTTTTCGTAGGCGATGTCCGTCATGCCCTCATCGGGGTCCCGGCCTGCCAGGTTGAGTTTAAGGTGGGTGTCTTCGCTTTTGGCGCCCATGTCTTCCACTTCGGCCATCAGGTCCTGGTAGCCGAGTTGGGCCAGCATGTTGGCGTAGCTTTTTCCATAGACTTCTTCCATGATCCGGCGTTCGAAATAGACGGTAAAGCCTTCGTTCAGCCAGAAGTCGTCCCAGGTGGCGTTGGTCACGAGGTTTCCGGACCAGGAATGCGCCAGCTCGTGGGCGATGAGTGCCGTCAGGGAGCGGTCGCCGGCAATGATGGTCGGCGTGGCGAAGGTCAGGCGCGGGTTTTCCATGCCGCCGAAGGGAAAGCTGGGCGGCAGGACGATCACGTCGTAACGCTCCCAGAGGTAGGGCCCGTAGAGCTGCTCGGCGGCATCGAGCATCTTCTCCATGTCTGCGAATTCATTTGCTGCTTCGGCCACTACGCTGGGTTCGGCGTAGACGCCGGTGCGCGCGCCAATGGGCTCGAAGCGCAAGTCGCCGGCTGCCAGCGCCAGCAGGTAGGGAGGAATGGGCTGCTCCATCTTAAAGGTATAGATGCCGGTTTCATTTTTGGTTTGGGGATTGGTGGCGCTCATGACCGCCATCAGGCCGGCGGGCACCTGTATGGTGGCGTCGTAGGTAATGCGGATGCCGGGGCTGTCCTGGCAGGGTATCCAGCTTCGGGTGAGGATGGCCTGCCCCTGGGTGAACAGAAATGGGGCCTGCTTGTCGGCGGTTTGCTGAGGCTCCAGCCAGTCCAGCGCATCGGCGCCTTCGGGCGTGGTGGAATAGTAAACCGTAACTACTTCCGTTTCCGGGCGTATGGGGATGTGCAGGGCGGAGCCGAGGTAGGGTTTGGGCTCTGACAGCGCGTATTCCACTTCCTCTTCGGCACCTTCCGCACCAATGGTAACGCGCCGGATGTCGAGGTTTTTAGCATCCAGGACGAGCTCTTCGCCTCCTTTGTGCGCTATGTCGAAACGGGCGAAGCCGGAGAGGGTTTTGCTGCTGAAATCCACCTCGAGGTTGAGGCTGAGGTGTTTCGTTAGGGCTTCGTTCGGTTCGGCGTAGGAGTGGGGGTCATCGGGAAGTTTGCTTTGTGGGGCTTCTGCCTCTGCTTGCTGTTCGGCAGGGCCTGAACCGCATTGAACAGTGGCTAACGCCACAAGAACGAGTAGGAGGATATAGGACAATTTTTTCATTCGAAAGATGTAATGGTTGATCGGTTAGAAATTCAGCTTACCACTCATTAACGTTTTTCACGAGCCTCAGTTGTGTCAATCTTCCAGCAGCCGGAGCAACTTTTCTTTATACGACCTGCCGATGGGAAGCTTTTCCTTAGCAATCACAAGCTGGTTGCCTTCGATGTACCTGATCTGGTTAAGCGCAATGAGAAAGGAGCGGTGGACGCGCACGAAGCGGCCCTCAGGCAGTTGCTCTTCCAGCGCGTTAAGGGTAGTTTTAGGCAGGTACATGCCCTGGCTGGTGTACACTTTTACGTAATCTCCGTAGGCTTCCAGGTAGAGGATGTCTTCCAGGGCAATCCGAAACAGTTTACGGCCAGCGGATAACAGCAGGTGAGCGGGCTGTTCTTCTCTGCCGACATCGGCGTTCAGCAACCGGCGGCATTTGTTTACCGCTTTCAAAAACCGCTCGAAGGAAAAGGGCTTGAGCAGATAATCCACGGCTTCCAGCTCGAAACCTTCCAGGGCGTATTCCGGGTAGGCCGTAGTAAAAATAACTTCCGGAGGGTGGGGCAGCGATCTCAGCAGGCTAATGCCGGAGAGTTTGGGCATGTTGATGTCAAGAAAAAGCAGTTGGGGCTTACTTTCCTGCACCCTCTGCAGCCCTTCTATGGCATCAGTAGCGCTCCCCAGTAGTTTCAGCTGTGGGTATTGCCCGGTATATCGTTCCAGTACCTTTACGGCCGGCGGTTCGTCGTCGATGATGAAGCAGGTAATGGGCATGGTTTCGTGATTTTCAGGTTTACAGAAAAGCTGGTTTCCGTTTCCAGGATATTCAGCTGGTGCCGGCCGGGGTAGAGCAGGTTCAGCCTTTTCCGGACGTTGTCCAGGCCTATGCCTTGTTCTCTTTCAGGCAGATCCTCTGCTGTCGGCGCTTTGTCATTCTGCATGCTGAAATACAGTTCGCCCTGCTCAATAACAAGAGATATTTCTACGAATGGAGGCTGCCCCTGTCCCCTGAGCCCGTGTTTGAACCCATTTTCCACAAAGGGAATGAAGATCAGTGGAGGGATCTGCAGGCCTTCAGGCTCTCCGGACGCCGTCCATTCCACCCGGGCCTCCGGGCGCAGCCGTAGCCGCTGCAGTTCGATGTAGTTGTCGATGTATTCCAGTTCTTTTTCCAGAGGTACGTATTCGCCCCGGCAATCGTACAGCATGTAGCGCATGCATTCCGAAAGGCGGAGTATGGCCTCCGGCACCCTGGGTGACTCCTCCAGGGCCTGGCTGTACAGGTTATTCAGGATATTGAAAAGAAAGTGAGGGTCTATCTGTGATTTCAGCGCTTTCAGTTCTGCCCGCGCCCGTTCTTTTTCCAGCCGGCTGATGCGTTTTTCCTGCCGCTGCAGTTCGAACCATCCCCTGGAGAGTTTTAACAGGCTGGTAATGGCCAGATAAACGAGGTGGTATTGCAGCAGCTCCCCGTAACTGAAATAGGAGATGAAATAATAGTCGGGAAACAGCCAGCCGGCAAGTACGTCGAAGGTGAAAATGTTGAAATAGGTGGCGGCCAGAAGCAGGGCCGTGATGGCGAGCAGATACCACAAATAACGCCGGGCCTGTAATAACTTTGGGATCAGCAGCAGCAGGTTGGCGTATACGGCCAGCCAGAGGCTGAGGTGGAAAAGCAGAGTATAAATGATGTCTGCGCGGTGAACGGTATCCTCGTAGGCAAAGTGGCGGGCGAGAACGTAAAACGACAGCAGCCAGAAAGCCAGGTGCTGCAGTGGCCGCTGTCGAAGAAGATATTCGGCAAATCTGGAAAACCTGCTCATGATCATCGTTTCAGGACGAGTGGGTCGATATAGGCTTTTTCATCGTCCGCGTATTTTCTGACGAATTCCTGGAGTTCCTCCGTGGATGCCGTTAAGATAATGTTCCCGTCTTGAGAAACCTCGTGTTTGATGCGGATCTTTCGTTGTTTGAACAGTTCCCCCAGCCAGTCGACATCGAAGAAGTACATCGTCATTTTTCCTTCGTCCCAGCTTACTTTGGCAAAGGAATGTGTGGGTATCAGAGGGGCTATGGCCAGTGCGTCCTTATTATCCCATTCTGAGGAAGTGTTGTAGAAATCGAAGAAGTAGTGCTCTCCCAGCTTCACCAGGTGGGCATCAAAGACGGATCTTTCATCTGCGTCCGCATAAGTGAGTTCGTAATGGGGCTTGTCACCCGCCTGCCGCAGCGTCCAGGTGGCATTATCATCTTCGTTCCATACGCCAATCAGGGCCTCCTTAAATACCAGGATGTCTTCCGTATAAAGCGGATGAATGGATGGGATACAACTGTGGAGGATGAAGACGATAGCCAGGCTTAAAACAATCAGTGTTCGTTTCATGATCGTTGGTTTTAATTTACCACGAAACTAGGCTCGTGAGGCCGCCTGCCCAAAATTAGTCGTTGAACGGCCGCTTACCGTAGTTCAACGGAGGAAAGCAAAGAGGATCTGTACATAAACGATCTTGGTGATCAGCGAAACGGGAAGCATAAGGGTGAAGCCGATATTGGGCAGTTTGTTCTGTGATTTTTCCAGCGCATAGTCCAGGATGGCGGGCTGGTTGGCCACCATTCCGATGAGGAAGCTGTAGGGGATCTTCAGCAGTTTGTACCCGATGAAAAGGGTAGCGACGGCAGTCAGGAAACTAATGATGGTGCCGGCCAGGAAAATGATGCCACCTCCGCCTTTGGAGATGGTGTCCATAAAGGTATGGCCGGAATTGACGCCGACGCCGGAAAGCAGCAGAATAAGGCCTACCTGCCGAAGGGTGAGGTTGGCGCTGTAGGGCAGGGTCCAGACGATGGGGCCGGTGCGGCGCAGGGCGCCCAGGATGAGAGAGACGATGATGGGGCCTCCGGCAAAGCCCAGCCTGAAGTTGACCCCGCCGGGCAACTGGAAGGTGATCATGCCCAAAAGCAGGCCCAGTGCCATACCCAGGCCGAAGGAGAGCAGGTTGATCTTGCTCAGGGCATCATAGGAGTCGCCGAAAATTCGGACGATGCTGGGGATGTCCTGCCGGCGCGCCACGAAGCGCACGCGGTCCCCCAGTTCGAGCACCGTGCGGGCATTGGCCAGAATGTCGATATCGCCGCGCCGCACCCGGGTGATGATGGCGGCAAAGCGCTCATTGATGTTCAGGGTGGCCAGGCGCTCGCCGGCGATCTTGGGGTTGGAAACAAAGATGCGGCGGGTATCGTACTCCGAGCGGCCGTAGGAAAGCTGATAGGGAAGCAGCTTTCCCAGTATGCCGGCTACCCGCTCGATCTCCTCCAGGTCACCTACCACCGCGACCTGATCGCTGGTTTTGAAGGAAGTATCAAAATTGGTGAGTATGGTTTCTTCCCCGCGCTGCAGCCTGCCGAAGACTACGGCCATTTCATGCCGGTGTTTCAGGTCGCGCAGGGGGACGCCCACTACGCTGGGATTGGTGATCTCCACAGACCGGCTGGTGACGTTCTGCTTGACGGGATACTCTTTTTTCAGGCTTTCCTCCTCCTTTCTATAGTCGATCTTCAGTGCCCGCTGCATCAACGAGATGGCGACCATGACGCCAATGACTCCCATGGGGTAGGAGAGGGAGTAACCGATGACGGCCTCTTCGCTCATGCTTTTGGTGCTTTCCGGGGAAGCCTGAATATTGCTGATGGCATCCAGCAGGCCCGCCAGGGCAGGAGTATTGGTAGTGCTTCCGGCGAACAGGCCGGAAGTGGTGCTGGCCTCAAACTCAAAGAGGTAATGGAGCCCCACGGCAATGCTGGCTGAGAAGGTCAGCATGATGATCACAAAGACGATATCGCGCGAACCGCGCTGGCGGAAAGTGGCAAAAAAACTGGGGCCGCTGCTCAGGCCTATGGTGTACACAAATATGGCCAGGCCCAGGAAGATGATGGTCTCCGGAATGTACAGCTCCGGGCTCAGCCCGCCTATGGCGAGGCCCACAAAAAGCACGGCTGCTACGCCCAGGTTGCTGCCGCGAATGTTTATGCTGCCCACTCCGTAGCCCAGGCCGGCTACGACGAACAGCAGTAAAACCGGATTTTCGATGAATGCTTCTACCATAGTGCGCAAAGGTAACATATACGGGCCGAAAGCGTTCAGTCCTTTTTGCCTAGTACGCTGTGCACAGGAAAAAGTCAGGGGAGCAGCCCGGCAGGATATTTGATTTTGCAGGAGCCGGGCATTATTTCGTGAGGTGATTTGCCCTGGCTTTGTACTTTTGTTCTTACATTCATTGATTATTTCGAAAAACTAACTAAAGCTCAAAGCCATGTTTTCCACCCTGGGCACCTTAGACCTTCTGATTATCGCTGCTTATTTCGTACTCGTCTTTCTCCTGGCCGGGTGGGTCACCATCCGGGAGCGGCGGGCCAAAGCCCAGGACTATGGCTCGCAGGATTATTTTCTGGGGGGAAAGAACCTGGGCTGGTTCGTGATCGGCGCTTCCCTTTTTGCTTCCAATATCGGCTCCGAGCACCTGGTGGGCCTGGCGGGCTCCGGCGCCCGGGGAGATATGCCAGCGGCTCAGTTTGAACTGCTGGCTTCCTTGATTCTCATATTGCTGGGCTGGGTGTTTGTCCCCTTTTATATCAAGAGCGGGGTGTTTACCATGCCGGAGTTTCTCGAACGCCGCTACAGTTCCGGCGCCCGAAACTATCTGTCCATCATTTCTATCCTCGCCTATGTGCTTACCAAGATATCCATTACCATTTTCGCCGGAGCCCTGGTCTTTGAAGTAATGGGTGTGGAATTCTGGACGGGCGCCATGATCGTGGTGATCGCTACTGGTATTTACACCATATTTGGCGGGCTACGTGCGGTGGTCTACACCGATATGATGCAGATGTTCGTGCTGGTGGGCGGCTCCATGGCAGCCACCTTTTTCGGCCTGAAGGCGCTGGGTGGCTGGGATGGTATGATGGCGGTGTTCAACGAGGCGGAAGCCGAGCTGGGCTATGTGACGGAAACGAGGTATTTCAACCTCTGGCGCCCGATGTCGGACCCGGATTTTCCCTGGACGGGCATCCTGTTTGGAGCTCCCATCCTGGGGATATGGTACTGGTGTACCGACCAGTTCATCGTACAGCGGGTACTTTCCGCCAAGGACATCAGTAACGCCCGCAAAGGGACGCTCTTTGGCGGATTTCTCAAAATACTTCCCCTTTTTATCTTCGTCATACCGGGGGTGATCGCCTTCGCCCTCTCTCAAAAAGGCCTGCTTTCACTGGAAGGCGATCCCGACAAGGCCCTGCCGGCTATGATCACCGATTTTCTGCCGCCGGGGCTGAAAGGGTTCATTCTCGCCGGCCTGCTGGCTGCCCTGATGAGTTCCTTGTCGTCGGTATTCAATTCCTGTTCTACTTTATTTACCATTGACTTCTACAAGAAATGGCGGGCCCGGGCCTCGGAAAGGGAACTCGTATATGTGGGGCAAATTGCTACCGTGGTGCTGGTAGGCATTAGCCTGGCCTGGATACCTTTTATGCGCATCATGATGGAGGGCAGCAGCTTCTACCAGTACCTGCAAAGCGTACAGGCTTATATTTCGCCGCCCATTGCTGCGGCTTTCCTGCTGGGCCTTTTCATCAAACGCATCAATGCGAAAGGGGCCATCTGGGCACTCTGGGTGGGCTTCTTCCTGGGCTTGGGCCGGCTCGTACTTGAATATCAGAAAAACATTGGGAATATCCCGGAAGGCTCTTTTATCTATTGGTATGCCGACATCAATTTCCTGCACTTTGCCATATTGCTTTTTGTCATCTGCGCTCTGGTACTCGTAGGCATGAGCCTGCTCGCCCCGCAGGACCCGCCTGAAAAGCTGCAGGATGTGACCTACGAAAAGCCGAAGGACCGCACCACCGGCTTCTCGCCGCGCAATAAGGATTTCTGGCTGACCCTGTTGCTTATTGCTTCTATACTTACCTTGTGGCTGGTGTTCAGCCCCTTAGGTTTGGGAGGGTGATTACGGCCGGGCCAGATGCTGTAGACGCTTATTTTGGCTCCCTGCGGGCCAAAATGGTACTATTGATGCTATAGTACTTACAGCCCTGGCTCGCTTTCGCCATTACGGGAGCCTAGTGCAGTCGGCAGTAAATAGTTGACAGTCGGCAGTCGAAATAATCAACGGGTTATCAATCTATTATAACACCAACTACCTGTCAATTAATTAACTCCCAAAGCACTAGCCTACGCTCTTCGGGCACCGTAGCTTTGGCAAAGGAGCCCCGCTTCGGCATCCACAGCATCACAACTCCTCCACCCTCTCCTTATACTCCGCCGCCTGCTTTAGTATGGCCTCCTTTTTTTCACTATCCATGCGGTTCCAGGTACCGTACATCATGGAGATGCGGGGGTTGTTGCCGAGCTTGTCTTCGTGCCGGCTGTAGAAATCCCAGTACAGGCTGTTGAATGGGCAGGCCTTATCGCCTGTCTTTTCCTTGCGGTTGTAGTGGCAGTTGGTGCAGTAATCGCTCATTTTGTGGATGTAGTTGGCGCTGGACACGTAAGGTTTGGTGCCGACGATGCCGCCGTCGGCAAACTGGCTCATTCCGCGGGTGTTTGTGATCTCCACCCATTCGATGGCGTCCATATAGATGCCGAGGTACCACTCGTCCATGGCATCCGGGTGTACGCCGAGGAGCAGGCCGAAATTACCGGTGACCATGAGGCGCTGAATGTGGTGGGCATAGGCATGCTCAAGGGATTGCCCGATGGCATGTTTGAGGCAGTTCATTTTGGTTTCTCCGGTCCAGTACCATTCCGGCAATTTTGCCTGGTGATCGAAGAAGTTCATTTTGGCAAAATCCGGCATCTTTGCCCAGTAGACGCCGCGCATGAATTCCCGCCAGCCGATGATCTGCCGGACGAAGCCCTCGATCTGGGAAATGTCGATGTCCTCCTTGTTGTTATGCCAGTGTTCGATGCAGGTATCCACCACTTCCTTTGGGCTCAGCATTTTGCTGTTCATGGCGAAGGAGAGCTTGGAGTGGAAGAGCAGGTAATCACGCTCTGTCATGGCATCCTGGTAGGTGCCGAAAAGGGGAAGCTGGTGTTCTGTAAAGTGATCCAGCAGTTGCAGGCATTCTTCCCGGTTGACGGGCCAGGTGAACTTCTTTTCGTCTACCCTGCCTATGGTTTCAACGCCTTTTTCCTTCAGTAGCTGTACGATATCGCTCACGTCTCGTTCGAAATGAAGCGGCTCGGGAATGCTTTGCTTTTTGGGCAGTTTCTTCCGGTTCTCCTCATCGTAGTTCCAGCGGCCGGTGAGCGGGGTTTCACCATCGGGCTCCATCATAATGTCAAAACGCTTGCGGATATCGCGGTAGAAATTTTCCAGCAGGTAAGTCTTTTTACCCTTGAAGAAAGAGGCGACGGCATCCCGGGATGTCATAAAATGTTCGGTATCTACCGCTTGGGTAGCTATGCGCAGCCCGTCGCAGAATTCCCGCATTTGCGCGTCCAGCCGGTACTCGTCGGGCAGCTGGTACTCCATTTTTTGAATGTCGAATTTATCGATCAGGTATTGAAGGTTGCCGGAGATCGAATGTTTGTTCTCCTCCTCATCCAGGTAGATGTAGTGTACCTCATGGCCGCGCTCTTTCAGTTTTTTAGCGAAGGCGCGCATGGCGAGGAAAAAACCGATCACTTTCTGAATGTGGTGCCGCACATAGCCTGTTTCAGAGAGCGACTCCATCATGACATAGAGCGTACTGTCGTTTTTTTCTTCGTACCAGGAGTGTTTGCTGTTGAGCTGGTCTCCCAGAATAAGGCGCAGGGTGTGGTAGGTTTTTGCCATTGGAGTGATATCAGGGGTATAATGAAAATTCAAGGGCATAACAGCAGGCTTTTACCAATGTTCATCCATGAATTGCCCGATTTAATCAATTAAGCTTCCCGGGCTGGCCTGAGGTTAACTATATTCGCTGGCACAAGAAAACCAGCAAACGATGAGCGTACTTACCATCGAGGGCCTTACCAAGCGATATGGGAAGATCACCGCAGTAGACAACCTCAGCCTGGAAGTGGAAAAGGGCATGTCTTTCGGAATACTGGGCCCCAACGGCAGCGGGAAGACTACTACGCTGGGCATCATCCTGGGCATTGCCCGCGCCAGGTCCGGTTCTTTTCAGTGGTTCGACGGCCGTTATGGCAATAAACACCGGCTACATATCGGCGCACTTCTGGAAACGCCCAACTTTTACCCTTACCTGAATGGGGTAGAGAACCTGCAGGTCATCGCCCACATCAAACGGGTGAAAGAGCCCCGCATCGATTATCTCCTCCAACTGGTCAACCTGCATCACCGCCGTCATTCTGCTTTCCGTACCTATTCCCTGGGCATGAAACAGCGCCTTGCCATTGCCGCAGCGATGGTCGGCGGGCCGGAAGTCCTGATCTTTGATGAACCCACCAACGGCCTGGACCCACAGGGCATCGCGGAAGTACGGCAGACGCTGAAGGAGATCGCCCAGATGGGAAAGACCATCATCATGGCCAGCCATATCCTGGATGAGGTGGAAAAGGTATGCTCACATGTGGCCATCATTAAGGATGGCAAAATGCTGGCCTCCGGCACAGTAGGCGCCATTATTAGTGAAGATGTGCTGGTGGAGGTGGGCGCGGAAGGCCTCGCCCGGCTCCGGGAGGCCTTTGAGCCCCTGGAGTTTGTACGCCGTATTGAGGAACAGGAGGGAAGGCTGATGCTCTACCTTACCGAAGAAGTGCCCGCCGCGCAACTCAACCGCCTGGCTTTCGAAAAGGATATCGCCCTTTCTCACCTGAGAGTAGTCAAGAAAAGCCTGGAGTCGGAATTTCTGGAGATCACCAGCCGGGAATCCTGAATCAACCACCTTAGTAAGTAGGCGGACAGAACAATATAACGATGTAACCCATACCCATACCTTTAGGTTTGCTCAACAATCTTCCCGGAACGCCCGAGAATAAAGCGTTTCAGACTCTACTGCCGAAGCAGTATAAGTAAACTAAATCTGTCCACTCACTTAAAAACTATCCCCGCTATGCTTTTTTTACTAGAGCTGGAATGGAAAAAGATCAACAAGCTGGTATCCTTTCGCTTGTTCATCATCTTTTATATCGTCCTGCTTCCCGCCATTTTGCTGACGGGAAAGCGCATCCAGGGCCTGCCGCCGCCGCTGGTGACCAATGAAGTGTTTTTCATGTTCCCCACCGTTTGGGAATACCTGGGGTACGTGGGCAACTGGCTGTGCTTTTTCTTCTTCGGTTTCCTGGCCATTATCACCATCACTACGGAGTACAGTTACCGGACCATGCGGCAGAATATCATTACGGGCCTGAGCCGCCGGCAGTATTTTCTGGGGAAAGTATACTTCATCCTGGCCATGAGCCTTTTAGCTACTCTGTACTATTGCCTGTGTGCTTTGATAATCGGTTATTTCGGCACAACCTCCATATACTGGCACAAGGTGGTGCAAAATGCGGATTACATTCCCCGCTATTTTCTGATGTGCCTGGGGTATATGAGCTTCGGCCTGTTCCTGGGCTTCTGGATCAAAAAAACGGGAGTGGCCCTTTTCCTCTACCTGGTGTACATCATGTTCCTGGAAGTCGTTTTGCGGTGGGGCGTACATTTTCAACTGCTGGAGAACGGCAGCATGCGTTTTTACCCTATGAATGCCGTGGAAGACCTGGTGCCGGCTCCACTAACCGAAGTAGCCGGAGAGTTTCTGTCCAAATATGGATTTCAACTGTTTCTCAGCCCGGTGGAAGCTGCCATCACGACTATCATCTATTCGGCGATCTTTGTCGGCTTGGCCTACCGGGTAGTAGTACGCTCAGACCTCTGAAAAGGGAGAGAAATAGATCTTTTCAGGCTGCTTCATTACAATTTTTTTTTGAGGCTGAAACCTTAGCCGTCCCAATTTTGTATTTAGTAGTGAAGCAGTTAGCGAATTTTCACTGTGTCATTTAAATGTCACAGTCGCCGAAGCGTATTAAAAAATTTAAGATTACTTTAACATTTGTCGGCAATTTTGTATCTTTGCTTCAGACATTGGCACAAAATATAAAATCTTAGATCAAAATCAGTACGATTAGTTAATTGGTTTAAGATACAAGTTTTAGTATATTTTGGAGGGTGTAAAAGCCCTTCATAATAACAGTCGGGTGATTTCTTACAAGAGCGAAGTTTTATACTTCGCTCTCTTTTTTTGCCCCTTTCCGAAAAACTGCCAATTTGTATTCTACTTTCCCCCTCTTTTGTCCGCAATCCTTCGGTTTTTTTACAAAATTCCAAATCAAATTCACTGGTATTGTCCTAAATCCTCTATTTTTAAGCCGGCCTGTATGAAGCCAGGCCTGGCCGGATTAAACTAAGCTCACGACCTGATCCTGCCGATGTATGAAACTTAACTAAACCAACTTAATCTTATGGAGCAATTCCAACTAAGCGCCCTGGATATAGGGATCATGCTTTTGTACGCTGTACTGATCATTGCCTATGGGCTTTACCACGCCAAGCGAAAGACCTCGGAAGAATATTTTCTCGCGGGCAGAAATATGGTCTGGCCCATTGTCGGCATCTCTCTTTTCGCGGCCAACATTTCCAGTTCTACACTGGTGGGCCTGGCGGGCGATGCTTTTAAGACCAATACCCATGTCTATAATTACGAATGGCTGGCAGCTGTCATTCTTGTCTTCTTTGCCATTTTCTTCCTGCCGTTCTATCTCCGGTCCAGAGTATATACCATGCCGGAGTTCCTGGAACGTCGCTACGACAGCCGTTCGCGCTATTATTTTTCTTTTATCACCATAGTTGGTAATGTAATGCTGGATACGGCAGCGGGGCTTTACGTAGGCAATATCATATTGAAACTGATGTTTCCCGCTCTACCGACATGGGTGATCATTACGATCCTGGCCTTTGCCGCTGCGGCCTATACCATACCCGGGGGCCTGAACTCCGTAATTCAGACGGAGGTGATACAGGCAATCCTGCTGATCTTCGGCTCCATGTTGCTGACCTATTTTGCGTTCAGCCAGATAGGCGGCTGGGGAGCGCTGATCGCTGGGCTGGACAAGATGGGAGCAGAAGGCGCCTTTGTCTCCGAATCCGGCTTGCGGCTGAATAATGCAGAGGAAGTGCTCAGCCTGGTGAGGCCCGCCGATGACGCCTTCATGCCCTGGACCGGCCTGCTGGTGGGCGCACCGATCCTGGGTTTTTACTTCTGGGCCAACAACCAGTTTATGGTACAGCGGGTACTAGGCGCCAAGGACATCAACCACGGCCGCTGGGGAGCGCTCTTTGCCGGCCTGCTGAAACTGCCGGTGCTGTTCATTATGGTCCTTCCGGGCACCGCCGCCATTCTGCTGTATTCCAACCTCGACCTAACACCGATCAACTACGTCATGCCGAGTGGAGAGGTGTGCGCCAACCTGGCCGAATGCCCGAATATGACCTATCCGGTGCTTCTGTTCGACCTCCTGCCGACAGGCATCCTCGGCCTGGTGCTGGCCGGCCTGCTGGCGGCCATGATGTCTTCAGTATCGGCCACCTTCAACTCGGCCTCCACGCTGGTCACCATGGACTTTGTGCAAAAGCTGCGCCCGGACTTCACCAGCCAGCAGTTGGTGCGCGTAGGGCAGATCACTACGCTCGTCCTGGTGGTACTGGCTTCCGTTTGGGCGCCACAGATCGAACGTTTCAGCTCTCTTTGGGAATACCTGCAGCGGGTGCTGGCCTTCATCTGCCCGCCGGTGGTATCGGTCTTCATGCTGGGCCTGTTCTGGAAGCGCGCCAATTCGACGGGCTCCATCGTCAGCCTGCTTACGGGCTTCATCCTGGCGGTAGGCTTGGTCATCGCTTCCGTCATTGCTACCCAGGCCCGGGCAGCAGGAGGAGAACCGGTAGGCTTTATCGCCTTTCTGGACAGCATCCACTTCCTGCATATGGCCTTCTATCTGTTCGTATTCTGTGCCCTGGTGCACATAGTGGCCAGCCTGGCCACTGCTCCGCCGCCGGAGATCAAGGTGGAAGAGTACACCTGGAATACCAGTATTTATAAAGCGGAAACCGAAGAGCTGAAAGGCCTGCCCTGGTATCAGAACTACCGTATTCTGGCCATTCTGTTATTGATCTTAACTGCCATCATAGTGATCAACTTCTGGTAATAAAGGCATAAAACCACACGAAACAGGGCAGGAGCTTTCCTGTCCTGTTTTTTTGTTTTACTTTCGGCCTAAACTATAATGCTGTGATCGAGGCAAAGAATATTCACAAGTCATACGGCAGCCTGCACGTGCTGAAAGGCGTGGACCTCAGGGTGGAAAAAGGAGAGGTCGTTTCCATCGTGGGCAAGTCAGGCGCGGGAAAGAGTACCCTGTTGCATATCATGGGCACGCTGGACGAGGCTGATGAGGGCACACTGCTGGTCAACGGCGAGGATGTAGCCAGGCTCAGCGCTCAAAAACTGGCGGCCTTCCGCAACCGCAATATTGGCTTCGTCTTTCAGTTTCACCACCTTCTACCGGAATTTACAGCCCTGGAAAATGTCTATATCCCGGCGCTCATCGCCAGGGAGCCGGAGAAAAAGTCTCGTGAACGGGCCAAAGAGCTGCTCGACTATCTCGGCCTGACGGACAGGCTGACGCACAAACCGGCGCAGCTTTCCGGAGGAGAGCAGCAGCGGGTGGCCGTAGCCCGCTCTCTGATGAACCAGCCGGCCATTGTTTTTGCTGATGAGCCTTCCGGCAACCTGGATTCTGCCTCCTCTCAGGAACTGCATCAGCTGCTGTTCAACCTGAGGAGGGATTTTCAGCAGACTTTCATCATCGTCACCCACAATAAGGAGCTGGCCGGCATGAGCGACCGCACCGTGGAAATGCGGGATGGGCGGCTGGTGCCATAAACCCTTTGCCATGAGTGATGAGCGCCAGGCTGGATACCTTTCAGCCCCATTGCTTATTCAAAAAACACAACATGAGGGCACTGATAATTGTAGATATACAAAACGACTTCCTTCCCGGAGGAGCGCTGGGCGTGGAAGAAGGGGATCAGGCCATCCCGGTGGCCAACCGGCTGATGGAAAAATTCGAACGGGTCCTGGCCACTCAGGACTGGCACCCCGCCGACCACGGCAGCTTTGCCGCCAACCATCCCTGGCGCCGGCCCGGAGACATCATTCAGCTGGATGGCCTGGAGCAGATACTCTGGCCCATGCACTGTGTGCAGGGTAGCTTCGGCGCCGAATTTGTGCAGGATCTGCATACCGATAAAATCCAAAAGGTTTTTGTGAAAGGCACCGACCCCATGATCGACAGTTACAGCTGCTTTTTCGACAATGCCCACCGGAAAGCTACAGGGCTTGGAGACTACTTGAAGGAACAGGGCGTGGGCGAGGTGTATATCATGGGCCTGGCCCTGGATTACTGCATAAAGTACTCGGCCCTGGATGCCTTGGAGTTGGGCTTTAAAACCTACGTCGTCATCGATGGCTGCCGCGGCGTCAACCTTAAAGCCGGAGATTCTGAAAGGGCGGTTGAGGAAATCACCAAAAAAGGTGCTATCATTGTGGAATCCACGGAAATCGCCTGAACGAGAAAAAATCATTGCCCGAACGAGAAAAATGTAGAGATATGGTACAGGAAACGATGCAGTCTTCTGAAGACCTGATGCAACTGGAGAATAATTACGGCGCTCACAATTACCATCCCATCCCGGTGGTGCTTTCAAAGGGAAGCGGTGTTTTCGTATGGGATATGGAGGGGAAAAAGTATTATGATTTTCTTTCCGCCTATTCCGCTGTCAACCAGGGCCATTGCCATCCGCGTATCATCAATGCGCTTACTGAACAGGCACAGAAGCTGACGCTCACTTCCCGGGCCTTCTACAACGATGTGTTGGGCCCCTACGAAAAATTCATTACCGATTATTTCGGCTATAGCCGCATGCTACCGATGAACACCGGTGTGGAAGCCTGCGAAACGGCCGTCAAACTGTGCCGCAAATGGGCCTACGAGGTCAAAGGCGTACCGGCGAACAAGGCGAAGATGATCTTCGTGGCCAATAACTTCTGGGGCCGCTCTATCGCGGCTATTTCTTCTTCCACAGATCCGAACAGCACCCGCAATTTCGGCCCTTACCTGCCTGGCTACCAGATCATTCCCTACAACGACCTGGAAGCTTTGGAGGAAGCCTTGCAGGATCCCCATGTAGCTGGTTTCATGGTGGAGCCCATACAGGGAGAAGCTGGCGTGGTGGTTCCCGACGAGGGGTATCTGCGCAAAGCCTATGAGCTTTGCCAGGAGAACAATGCCTTGTTCATCGCCGATGAAGTACAGACGGGTATTGCCCGTACCGGAAAGCTGCTGGCCTGCCAGCACGAAGGCTTCCTGCCCGATATCCTCATCCTGGGCAAGGCCCTTTCCGGAGGGGTATTCCCCGTATCCGCTGTACTTTCCAATGACGAAGTGATGCTTACCCTTAAACCCGGACAGCACGGCTCTACCTTCGGCGGCAACCCCCTCGGCTGCGCTGTGGCCATCGAAGCGCTGAAAGTGGTCAGAGACGAAAAGCTGGCGGAAAGGTCCGAGCGGCTCGGAAAAATATTCCGGAAACGCATGCAGGAAAACCTGGTAGAGAAAACGGAGCTGGTCACACTTGTACGTGGAAAGGGCCTGCTCAACGCCATCGTCATAAACGACAGCCCGGAAAGCGAAACGGCATGGAACCTTTGTCTCCGGATGGCGGAGAACGGCCTGCTGGCCAAGCCTACCCACGGCAATATCATCCGCTTTGCTCCCCCGCTGGTCATGACGGAGGAAGAACTGGCGGAATGCTGCGACATCATTGAGAAAACTATTCTGGACTACCAGGGCTGAGGCCGGCCCTCCGCCGGTATGAGCTTTCCCTTTAGCCCTTCCAGCAGAGTAGGCGCCTGGCCGGAGGTGTGCTAATTTTTTTATAAATTCGCTACTTCGGGTACAAGTTCTGCGCCCCCTGCTACGTTCGATAGGGGGGAAACAACCATGGTATAAGGTAGCCCTATGCTTTCGGGAAAACCACAAAAATCAACACAATGCTTAAGAGAATTGCCCTGCTGTTAGTGGCACTAGCCCCATTCCTTCCACTGATGGCACAACAAACCACCATCTTTACGGAAGCCAACGAAGCCTATAAGCGAGGCGCTGTCCACTTTGAAGAAGGCATCTATGCCAAGGCCCAGCAGGAATTCCAGCGGGCCATGCACCTTCTGCTACCGGTCAACGAACCGGAGGCCGAACTCCTGCGCACCAAGGCCGAACTCAACTATGCCCGCTGCGCCGTACGCATGGAGCGCCCGGAAGGGGAGAAGCTCATCCTGGATTTTATCCGTAAGTATTCCCCCAGCCCGCTGGCGGGCGAAGCCCTGGTGGAAGTGGCCGATTACTACTATAACTCCCGGGAGTATGACAAGGCCATCGACTATCTTGCTGATGTGCCGACTTCCGGGATGACGCCCGAGCAGGAAGCTGCCGTGAGATTTAAACTGGGATATTCTCTTTTTGTAAAAAAGCGTTTCAAGGAGGCGCTTGAAAACTTCCGGGCGATCAAGGGCTTCGAAACGGAATACTACTATCCCGCCAATTACTACCTGGGCCTCTGTTACTTCTTCGAGGGCAGTTACGATGCCGCCATTACCCAATTTCGACTGGTGGAGCGCTCCTCCAAATACAAGCCTCATGTGCCGTATTACCTCACGCAGATCTACTTTGCCGAAAGGCGGTACGATGAGCTGATCGCCTATGCGAAATCCAAAGTAAATGACCCCGATATCCGGAAGCAGAAAGAGATCAAACAGCTGATCGGGCAGGCCTACTTTGAAAAGGGCCAGTACACTCAGGCGCTGCCTTTCCTGAAGGAATATGCCGAAAGCTCCGGCAAACTTCGCGAAGAGGAGCTCTACCAGGTAGGGTACACTTTTTATCAGGTGGGAGATTACAACAAGTCTATACAATACCTGAAAGACCTGGCCACTGTGGATTCGGAGATCGGCCAGCACGCCATGTACATTCTCGGTGATTCTTACCTGAGGCTCAACCAGCGGGCTTCCGCCAGGGCCGCCTTCGGAAATGCAAAGCGCCTGCCTTATAATGATGACATTCAGGAAGAAGCGCTATGGAATTACGCCAAGCTCTCCTATGAACTCAATGACCCGCGGGAGGCCATCAATGCGCTGCAGGAACTGCGCCCGGATTCGAAATATTATATCGAAGCCCAGGAGCTGATGAGTGAGATCTTCCTTAACTACCGAGACTATCAGCAGGCAATCGATATACTGAAGCGCATTCCCAATAAAACCCCCAAGCTGCAGGAGACGGCACAAAAAGTGGCCTACTACCGGGGCTTACAACTGCTGCAAAACAACGAGATAGACGCCGCGAAACAATATTTCGAGCAATCGCTGGACATCTCTATCAATACCCGCACCCGGGCCCTGGCCATTTACTGGCTGGGCGATATTGCCTACCGCGAGAATGCCTACGAGGCCAGCCTCCGCCTGATGAACCAGTTCCTGACCCTGGCAAAGAGCCTGAGCGGCCTGCCGGATGAATCCTCCATTCACACCGCCAACTATACCCAGGGTTACAATTATCTGAAGCAGGAGAATTACGCTGCCGCCCTCGGCTTCTACGAGGCGGCAATCAGCGGAATAGAGCGTAATAAACCCTTTATTCAGAACCGGAAAGTGGAAGAGCAGGTGCTGGGCGATGCCATTCTGCGCGCGGGCGATTGCCTGTTCAAACGCAATCAGTACGCAAGAGCGATTGCCTATTACGACCGCGCCATCGAAAAGAAATATACCGGCTTCGTATACGCGCTGTACCAGAAGGCCATAATCGAAGGCCTTATGGGCCGCACCACGAATAAGATCCTGGCCCTCGAACAGCTGGAGCAGAATTACCCGGAATCGGAATACACCGATGACGCCCTGCTGCAGCTGGGCGCTACCTACCAGGAGATCGGCCAGCTGAGCAAAGCCTCGGACCCGCTCAAGGAACTGCTGCGCCGTTTTCGCGGCAAATCAGAGCTGATCCCCAAAGCGCTGATCCGCCTCGGGCTGATCAGTTACAACCAGGGTAACCTGGATGCAGCGATCAACTACTATAAACAGGTGTTCTCCAACAACCCGGAAGACAGCGAGGCCAACCTCGCCCTGGCGGCGCTCGAAGAGATCTACGTCGATGACCTCGGCCGGGCCGATGACTATTTCGCTTTTCTGGAAACCGTGCGAGGCAATGTGGAAAGCGAAGTGCGGGACTCCATCAATTTCCGCGCGGCGGAATCTCAGTTTGAAAACGCCAATTACGAAAGAGCGGTGACGGCCTACACCGATTATTTGCGCAAGTTCCCGCGCGGGAGGTATACGCTGCCGGCGCTCTACCACCGCGGCGAATCTTACAGCGTGCTCAAACAGTATTCAGCGGCGCTGAAGGATTACGAAGCTGTAGTAGAGCGTGGCCCCAGCCCTTTTTACGTCAAGGCGCTGGAAAAAGCGGCCATCATTGCCTACAATTTTGAGGAGGACTTCTCGAAGGCCTACGACTTCTATACCCGCCTGGAAGAGGTGGCTACCAATGCGGATATGCGCTTCGATGCCCAACTGGGGGCCCTGCGCGCGGCCTACCGGGCGGGAAGAACCTCCGCTGTCCCGGAACTGGCGCGTAAGGTAGCTTCCAACCCCAATGCTTCGCAATTGCAGGTGGCGACTGCCAATTTCTACCTCGGGAAAATGGCCTTCGACCAGCAACGCTACGATGAGGCCCTCACGGCTTTTGATGAGGTCATCCGCCTCAGCGATAATGAACAGACGGCAGAGGCCCGCTACCTTAAAGCCTACATTTACTACCTGCGCCGAAACCTGGAAAAAGCACAGGAGATCTGCCTCAATGCCAACAAGGAGAGTTCGGGCTATCCCTACTGGGTGGCCAAGAGTGTCATCCTGCTTTCCGATATCCTGCAGGAAAAGGGCGACCTCTACAATGCCCAGGCCGCTCTCGAAGCCCTGCTGGAGAATTATCAGGGTGACCAGGAGCTGATCAATGAGGCCCGGCGCAAGCTGGACACCATCAACAGCAAGATCAACCAATCCAGCCGCCTGAGAACGGAGCCCGACCCCGGCACCCTGGAAATGGATGATGGCAACCAGTAGGCAGCTGGCAGGAAACCCGCCAACTGCCGGTATTCCATCCCTGGGCACCCTAAATATCAGGCGCCAGGTTTTCCGAACACCAAATCAAAAAAGACAATAATGAAAAATATCGCGTTGCTCATCGTTTTTAGTTGCTTTGCTACAACGCTGTTGGCTCAGGACCCCAACCTGCCCGCCGAGGAGGTCGATATCATCAAGAGCTTTGATGCCCGCCTGGAAGTTACCGAAAGGTACCGGGTGGACCCTGAACTTCCTCCGCTCGACACGGCCACCCGCCGCCTTCAATACAACATCACTACTCAACCCATCGAAGTAGCCTATCTGCCTCCGAAGATCCGGCCTCTGGCCATGCGGGGTGAGGATGTACAGGACAGCTACAACGGCTACCTCAAACTGGGCGGCGGTTTTCCGGCTTCTCTGTTCGGGGATGGCTTCTACAATATCACTGATGGAGAGAACTTCAACCTGGGCGTTTTTGCCCGGCATCATTCGGCAAACAACAGCCAGGATGTAGAGAACCAGCGTTTTTCCTACACCCACCTGGGTGCCGACGGCACCTACTATTTCGAGGAGCAGGGCTTTTCTGTCAATGCCGGCTTGGGGTACATCTCAGATGCAGTGCACTTTTACGGGTATAACGACCTGAACGAGGCCCTGGGCGAAGATTTTTCCTTCGAGCAGGAACAGGTTAAACAGCGCTTCGCCATATTTGAAGGGAAAGCGAGTATCTTCAACGGCGCGCGCACGGAGGCCGATTTCAACTACCATGCGGGCGTCAACTTCTACTTCATGGATGATAACTACGCCGCCCGGGAGAATGGCTTTGACCTGCTGATCAAAGGAACCAAGTGGTTTGATGAAACCCATCCGCTGAATATCGAACTCCAAACGGACTTCACTTCCTACAGAGATACCGCCAAACAAACGCTGAACAACTTCTACCTGCGCCCCAGCTACACCTATCACGGCGACGGATTCAAGGCCAAGATCGGCATCAACCTGGCCTCTCACGACGATGAATATTTCTTTTTCCCCGACCTGGAGCTCTCGGCAATGATCCTTACCGGAGTGCTGGAAGCTTATGTGGGCGCCGATGGCACCCTGCAGAAGAACACTTTCCGTTCGCTGAGCGACTACAACCCTTTTATCGAATCCCGGATCAACGTGCGAAACAGTAGTTATTACAATCTCTACGGCGGGATTCGCGGCACGGTACAGCGTATTGATTACAATGCTCAGGCCGGCTATAAGTCGGTGAATAACCTGGCCCTGTTCCTGCTGCCCAATGTCTTCGATACCATCCCGCGGTTCGATGTGCTGTACGATACTGCTAACATCATCTACGTCAAAGGTTCCCTTACTGCGCCGCTGTTCGAAGGCTTTGAGTTGACGGGAGCGGTCAGCCAGAACTTTTTCACCCTCGACCGGGAGGAAAAACCCTGGCACCTGCCTTCCTTTACGCTGAACATCGGCGCCCGCTACACCCTGGAGAACCAACTGGTGGTCAAGGGCGATTTCTTCCTCGAAAATGGCGTTCCCTTCCGGAATGATGAGTTGGAGGCCGAGAACCTTAATGGCCTGTTTGACGTCAGCCTGGGCGTGGATTACTTCTTTACGGAGAATATCGGCGGGTTCATTCAGGTCAATAACCTGGCGAACAACAAACGGCAGCGCTGGCATCGGTATCCGACGTTCGGGATCAATGCGCTGGCTGGGGTGGTGGCGAGATTTTAATAATCAAGCCATTATTCCTCGCGGAGCAACTTCTGTTTTTGACGGGTGAATTCTTCCTGGGTGAGTATGCCCTGATCACGTAGTTTTCCCAGTTCTACGATCTGTTCCAGAATATCTTTATTGGCGGCAGATGGGCTGTCTTCCAGCAGGTTGGGCTGAGGAGCGGGAAGTTGCTGGGGTGGCAGTCGGTAGCCGTTGTCTACGAAATCGTCAAATACCGGTTGGGCGCGCAGAAAAGCGAGCGCATCGTGTTGATGGATCTTGTCGATCTTGTCAAAGCCGAAGGCCACGGCCTGTTCCAGGTGATAAAAGGCCTGCTTGCTGTCTCGAAGGATGGAGTAGGTGCAGGCCAGGTTGAAGTGTAGAGAAGGGTCATCCGGGGCCATTTCCAGGGCCTCTTCAAAGTGGTAGGCCGCATCCTCATAACGGTGCTTGCGAAAATCCTCAATGCCCTGGCGCTTTAACTCTCTGAAGGAAAGCGGAGGAGCGGAGTAGGGTTTGTCCTCGTAGTAGCGGTTCCAGTCGCGGCGGCGCCGGCTTCCTTTTTTGGAATAATTGTACTTCTCATCGAATTCACTTTTGGGCATAGCGAAGAACAGTACTGCATCGATAAAGCCCATCAGCGCCGGGATGGCGATAAAAGGGAGTTCCGCCTCAATACTGATGACAAAAGTTACGATGGCGAAGATAAAATGGAATATACCGAGCACTCGCTGGCCGAGGTAAAAGCGGTGCGCGCCAAAGGTGCCGAGGAAGAGGGCAATGAAGCCCGCAACAGATTTTTTCTTCATTAGCCGAATACTTTCCTTATTGAGAATGTTGCCGAAAATAAGAAGATTCCTATCGGAATGCGCTTCTTTTAGCCGGATCATGGGTTTTATTGGACGAAGGTTATAGCAGAAAGGTTGCGGATGCACTTCAAACTCCGCTGTTTTCCTACTCCTCTTCCTCTTGCACCGGCTTTCCCTGTGCAATGGTATTGCTGATGCGTTCCAGGCGGCGGGTAATGTCGTCGTGGCGTTTGTCCAGCTTTTCGATCTGCGCCTTTTCCTTTTCGAGCATCAGGTCGAACTTGTCGAAATTGCCTTCGATCTTCACTTTGAGGTTTTTGATGTAGGCTTTCAGGTTGGTGCTGACCTCTTCTTCCAGTTTTTTGCGCCCCTTTTGCACCTCTGTGTGGAAACCGTCTATGATCTTCCGGCGCTTTACCCGGGAGGAGATACCGGCAAACAGCAGGCCGATGGCGGTGAGAATGCCGCCCGTAATATCGAAGACCATACCCTGGGCCACGGCGGCCAGTATCAGGCCCACTACGGCCAGGCCGCTGCCGGTGGCGACGTTGGGCGCCAGGGTGTTCTTATCGGGAAAGAGGCTCTGGTCTGTGAAGTTTTCCGCCCGGTTGACGAAGCGGGAGAACTCTTCCTGTAATTCTCTGAGGACGTTATTGCGCTTCTCGGCGATATCGCTGAAAAGCTCGTGGTCGTCGCGCAGTATGGTTTTGCTGTTTCGAATATTCAGGTCAATGATCTTGGCCATCTGCTGTACGCTGTCGGCCAGGTCTACCACGCCGCTGTTGAGCTTGTTGCGCAGTTCCTCGTTCAGTTCCGTTTCCATCTCTACGGCCAGGTTGTCGAGCCAGTCTTTGGCGGAGGCTTTTTTCGTGAAAACAGCAGATATGGAGCGTTTTAAAAGAGCGAAGAACGACAGGCCATTGCTCAGTTCGTCGGCTTTGCTGCGGGTGATGCGGTCATAGCCCGCCAGCAGGTTCTCCACCAGCACATCCACCTGCTTAAGGCTTTTGGCCTCCTGGGCCTCGAGCGTCTCGTGGATGTCCTGCCGAAACTCCACATCCGCCTTGTACTGGGCGTGGCGGAGCGAAAGGCCGTCGCTGATCCGCTGGTTGATGTTTTTCGAAGTCTCTATGTTGTTCTGCAGTTTGAGGATGGGCGCCCGGCCGCCGGTAATGTTCTCCTTGATGTAGTTTCGCACTTCCTTAAAGCCGCTTTCTTCTTTCTGCCCGTTTATTTCCATTTTGGCGGATACGGAGAAGATGTTAGGGCCCTTTACGCCTTTTTTCTCTGCATATTCCTCCAGCCCACTCTCATTCACGGCCAGGTCTTCGGCCGGCATGAGGTCTTTTTGCTGAAGGACGAAAATGATCTTCTTGCGCCACTCGCTGTGAATGTAGTCGAAAAATTCCCAGGCAGATTGACGATAGGGGTTTTTGGCTTCGAATACGAATACGATGAGGTCGGATGCAGGAATGAAGTTCTCTGTGATCTGTTGATGGTGCTCCACAATGGTGTTGGTCCCCGGGGTATCGACAATGGCGATCTCCTTGAGGATGTCCACCGGCAGAAGGATCTTCTTCAGATAGGGGTTGATGGTAATCACCTCTTCCTTTTCGCCGTAAAGTATTTGCTGTATGTTATCTGTCATGGGCTGGGGCGCCGCTTTGGCCACCTCCCTGCCGGTATCGAGCAGGGCGTTGATGAAACTGCTTTTTCCGGATTTTACCTCGCCGACGATGACGAACATAAAAGGTTCGTGAATGCGGTTGCGCAGGCTGCTTACCGTTTCTGCCAGCTCTTCATTGCCGATCTGGATGGCCAGCTCGTGCAGGTCTTTGATGATCTCGTCTACCTGAGCGCGGTAAGACTGTAGATGTTGGTTAATCAGTTTGGACACAAAAACAGGTTTAGTTTTGCATGATGAACGAGCCCTCCAGCAAGGCCGAAGCCTCAGGGCCGGTACAGAATAGCAGATCTAAAATACTCAAATTGGGTAAGAACCCATGCTTTTCCTTAAAAACCTGTGGATAGGCAATAGGTTCAAAGTGTGGGTCGGGGCGGCGGCGGTGGGCCTTGGGGTGAATGGCGTTGCGCAGGCCTTTAATTGAAGCAGGCGGCTCTGCAAGGTATGCCTCCGTGAGTTGCAGCCTGCAATCCAGAGACAGCAACTCCATCATTTTTTGCAACAGGGCCCAGGAAAGATCAAAGAGATATTCGAAGCGCTTCTGGTAGAAAGGCCGGAGCTCGCCGGCGTAAAATTCGTAGTAGGGGGCATTGCCATAGGCGGAGCGTATTCCCGCCCAGTGTTGTGATTGCCAGGGTTCCTTGTAGGCGATCTTTACTTCGCGGATGTGCTGTTGTTCGTTTTTTCCCTGCTGCAGGGGAATGGATAAGCGCAGCACCCCATTGGCCCCTGCAATATGGCAGCGGTTGCGATAGCTCCCTTTCTGGTAATTTTCCTGCTGTTCGATATAAACCACAGGGTAGTGGGCCAATTTGGAAAAATACCGGATACAGGGAAGGTAATGCAATTCCAAAAGGGCGGCTTCAAATTCTTGCATGCGTCTACGGGCTTATTCGCCGCAAATGTCGGAAATGTTAACGGGATTTCCCACTACCAACTGCCGGCATTAAAGATCCTCATAAGAAGAAGTTTTAGGTATAAATATAACGGCAGATCCGCCAGGGCACATCATCCGAATGCGCTAAAAAATGTAAGAGTTCCGGTGAAAAGGGATAGAATGCCTATCTTCGTGGCCTCTGTAGAAAGCGAAAAATTCCGGTGCATGATCAATAGGAACCGTATATTCCTGGGAGCGATGGCTGTTCTGTTGCTGGCCAACCTTTTGGTGATGAACGATTTCACCTCGCTCTGGGAGGGGGCCGAGTCATTCTTAGCCTGGCGCGCCCTGCATGGGGAAGCAGGCAGCAGCCCCCAGGAATGGATCATGGCTCTGTCCTTTGGCAGTGGGCAAGTTCCTCATTTCACCATGCGCCTTCCGGGCGCGATTGTTTTTTTGCTCACTTTGGGGGCCTACTGGCTGATGTCTGAGCGCCTCTTCGGCCGGGAAGTGGCTCTCACAACGCTGCTGCTTGCGGCAGCCTCTCTTCTACTACCCAATATGGCAAAAGTGGCAGCTGGCGATATCTGGGCGATGGGCAGCCAATGGCTGGCTTTTACCGCTATGTTGCGGTATCTGAAGCAACCTAAGCTGAGCTGGCGGTTGTCATTTTACGGCCTTTTCTTTTTCGCCATCTGGATACAGGCTGCCAACAGCCTTGTTTTCCTGTTGGGCAGCAGCGCCTTTCTTTATTTCGCCCATCCGCAGGGCAGGCGCCTTTGGGGCCTGAACCCCTGGCTGTTTGGGCTGGCTGCCGCCGGCCTGCTCTATACCACGCAGCTTATCAGTTTCAGCAACCACAGCTTTGTCGTCGGTTTTCACAGCGGGCGGTTTTTACTGTGGAACCTTATAGGAGTGCTGCCTTTTGCAGGCTTTGTCGTAGCCGGCATCTGGGAAACCGGGAAACAGGCCCGCAGGCGCGAGGAACTGGCACTGGTCAATACTGCTGCCTTGCTGTTCGCTCTGGCCGGCCATTCCCTGGCCTTGCAAGGGCTGCTGGCAGCCCTTGCTGCCCGGCAGGCCATCCGGTATTTTGATGCCAATTATCCTTTCCGGCCTATCGTAAAAACGACGGCTCTTCTTCATCTGTTATTCGCCTTTTTTGCAATTATGGCGCTAATGATAGGGAGCTTCCTTCAGTTTGGCGGCCTGGGTTTCCGTTCGGCCATTGCCGGGAGCCTGACCTACTGGATGTCCAGCTTTGTGGCGGTATTGGGGATGTTTGGTGAAAAAAGGGATTATGTATTAGGGGGAACGGCGCTGAGTGGCATGTTGCTGATATTGCTTTTCTGGTTGCAGCTCAACCCCCTGCTGGAAAGCAAGCGGGACTGGCCGAGGGAGCTGGTAAAACAGGCGGCAGACAAGGTGCCGCAGGAAAGGGAAATTACTGCCTTTCTTCTTTTAAGGGATAGTGCTGCTTTTCCTGCCCTGGCGCCTTACACCAAAGCTGTTTTTCCAAAAACCGTGCTTCTGGACAACCGTGCACAGCTTGAAGAAGCCTGGGCCGGAAAAACCAAAGGCTTGTTTTTACTGGAAAAGGAAGTGGCGGATAGCCTCAATCCGGGCCTGGCCTCAGCCATTCGGGCGGATAGTGTGCCGCTGGTGGTAAAGGGCTGGAATACCCGCCTCCGGGCCCAGGAATATACTGTTTTGCTAAAGGACTAAGAACTCTGGAAGATGAAATAAAGCAAAACCAAAAGGACTATGGTGGAGACCACTACAACGGCCATGATCTTCTTTTCATCCCGCTGGTCGCGCAGTTCCCGGCGCCTTTGTTTTTTAGATTTTGCCATAAGTGCTATTTTTTGTTGGTTATATGCTTAATTAAGCCCTGTTAAGATAAAGAATTTTAAAGCAATGTTACACCCACATCAAACATTAAATTGCCGGGGAAGGCTGCTGAGCCTCGAAAAGCCACTGGTAATGGGGATTCTCAATATTACTCCGGACTCCTTCTTTGACGGTGGGCTGTACACCAAGGAGAAGGCCATCCTGGGGCAGGCAGAGCGCATGCTGGAAGAAGGCGCTGGCATCATAGATGTGGGAGGCATGTCCTCCCGGCCGGGAGCGGAACTGATCCCGGTAGAAGAAGAACTCGCCAGGGTAGTGCCGGCCATTACCGCCATTCACCGGCGCTTTCCGGAAGCCATTATGTCCATAGATACTGTACGGGCTGCCGTGGCCGGGGAGGCGGTAGGCGCCGGAGCGGCCATCGTCAATGACATCTCCGCCGGCCGTTTTGATGAGGAAATGTACGCGGCTGTTGCCCAACTCGATGTGCCCTACATTTTAATGCATATGCAGGGTACGCCCGAAACCATGCAAAAGGCCCCGGCCTACGAGGATGCGGTGAAGGAGGTGCTGGATTTTTTTATCGCGGAAACCGGCAAGCTGCGCGCCCTTGGAGTTAAAGACATTATCCTCGACCCGGGCTTTGGTTTCGGAAAAGCGGTAGCACACAATTATCAACTGCTGAAGCAGCTGCATGTCTTTCGCATTCTGGACTGCCCGCTTCTGGCAGGCCTGTCACGCAAATCCATGATCAACCGCGTACTGGGCGTTAAGGCGGCTGATGCCCTCAACGGAACAACCGCGCTGAATATGCTGGCCCTGCAGCAGGGCGCCAAAATTCTTCGGGTGCACGATGTGCGCCCTGCGGTAGAAACCGTTAAATTGTGGGAACAATTTGAAAAAACATAAGTATTGTGCCTTCCCTGACGGAAAACGATATTAAAAAAGCAGCTCTTCGCTTTCTGAAGAGCCATTACCGGCAGCGGCAACGCGAGGGGCGCGCCGTGCTGAGCTCGGACATGCGCGGAGCAGGAGGCATCATTGCCGATGGCTTTCTGTCCTTTCCGCAACAGGAAGGCGAGATCTTCCGGGCCACCCTTGAAGCCACGTCTTACGATTCCCGGGACGAGGTGCGGTTCAAAAAGCGCCGGCGCCTCCTTTGGTGGGACAGCACGGCACTGGCCTTGCTTCTGGGTGCAGTACTGCTGTCAACAGCCTACATCAGTGGGTATTTTTCCGTGCGGGAGATAGGCGCGGCGCTTTCCCTGGCCTTTCTGGCCATGGCCATCACTTTTATTTTTTTCTTTTTCTATACCGTGCTGCGGCCTTTGCGCCGTTATCGGTACATCTATGCCATCGAGCAGTTCAAACAGTATTATGCCGACGAGCAGTGGGTAGCCATCGGAGAAGACGTCTTTCCGAACTACCACGACGACGCCTACTACCTGGAGCTGCGCGACCAGTGCATCTACAACGGCTTCGGCCTGATGGTGATCCGGGAGAACAAACCGCCCCTGATGCAGGTAACTCCTTCCCGGCAGGACCTCTTCCAGAACCGGCGGGATCTGATACCGCTTTTCTCCCAGGAAGAAGTGGGCAGAATAGCGGAGAGCACCAATTACCCAAACTGGCTGCGCCAGTTTGCGCCCCGCAATTTCATCGATTATCAGCGGCAGTATAAATACCAGATGATCCTGTGCGGCATATCGCTCCTGTTCATTGGCGCTGTTTTTTACGAAGAATTAAAAATATCCGAAGTGAAAGTGGAGGATGAGCAGGCCTACCGCAGGAGGATGCTGGAGGTGAAAGAGGCCAACCGCGGCAATCAGCTGCCTCAAACGCTCACTCCATCTGATTACGTAATGGACACCCCCTACGTTTGGCCGCCGCCCGTTCGGGCCGATGCCGAACCCTACCGGGGCCTGGGCCTGGCCATCGGCCCGCCGCCCGGGCCTGCACCGCTGCCTGCTCCTGATCAGCAGCGGGGAGACTTTTTCGTCGGTAGCCCCGGCCTGGAGGGGCTCGTACTTTACGACTGTTCGCGGCTCAACGTCCGGGGAGAGGCCTTCATGCTTCAGGAAGGAGTGTACGCTTCCTTTGCTGAGGCCGTAGAGCGCATCGAGCAGCTGAAGGCTTTTGGCCTGGAGGCCAGTGGGGTATGGCTGGGTTGTTTCAATGGCGGGCAGCGTAGCTATGCCGTGTATTTTGGCCTGCTGTTCCGGGAGGAGCAGGAGGTTCGGCAGGCACTTGAGGAGTTCGAAAACCAATTGGGAGACAATGTGTTAGAGATAAATATAGTAATCCGAGCGCTTTCCGCGAATACCGCAGAATAAATTCTATGCCACTGATCAGAACATCGACTTACCGTGCCCGGGGTATTTTCCGCAATGCACATATCAATACCATTTATCCTGCGATTTTCCGCAAGGTGAAAGGCCTGTGTTATGAACGGGAACGCATCTCCACCCGTGACGGTGACTTTCTGGACCTGGATTGGTCACCGGTAGGAAGCAAAAAGCTGGCGCTCATCCTGCATGGGCTGGAAGGTGGCGCCGACAGGCCATACGTTCGGGGAATGGCGCGCTACTTTAACAGAAAGGGCAGGGATGCGCTGGGCCTTAATTTTCGGGGCTGCAGTGGCGAGCCCAATCGGAAACTACGTTCCTACCACGTCGGGGAAACCAACGACCTGCGCCGGGTGCTGGCCCACTGCATCGATAATCGCAAATACGAATCCATTGTGCTCATCGGTTTCAGCCTGGGCGGCAATGTGCTGCTGAAATATCTGGGAGAGCAGCCGGAGGAGGTCCCCCCGGAAGTCCGGGCAGGTGTGGCTTTTTCGGTGCCCTGCCACGTGGAGAGCGCCAACCGGGAGATCGACCGCTGGCACAACTGGCCCTACCGGCAGCGTTTTATGGGTAGCCTGAACGCAAAAATACTGGAGAAGGCTCAGCTCTTTCCGCAAAGGGTTTCTATTCCTCACCCGCTGCCCCGGGATTTCGGAACCTTCGATGATGTATTCACTGCGCCCATTCATGGCTTCAGGGATGCTCAGGATTACTGGGCGCAAAACAGCAGCCTGCAATTTTTGCCTAAGCTGGCCCGGCCTGCGCTGCTCGTCAGCGCCCTGGACGATTCTTTCCTGAGCAGCAAATGCTATCCTTTCGAACTGGCGAAAGGGCATAGCCGGCTGTTCCTGGAAACGCCGCGGCAGGGCGGCCACGTGGGTTTTGTGAGCCGGGGAGAAACCTACTGGTCGGAACACCGGGCTTATGAATTTGTGGAAGAAATGGCGGGCGGTACTTAAATCTTCGTTAAAACCCACCCCTGATAAATATATTCGCCTATTTTCCGGTTTAATTGAGAGAAGCTCCTTTTAATTACTATCCGGGCGCATCTTAACTAAAACATGCAGGAAGAAACAGAAAATACTCAGGCAGAACAAGGCCCGCTTCCCTGGTGGAAAGCCCTGGCCATTGTCGCCTGGCGCTGGTTCAAGCGCCTGGTGGCTGTCGTGCTTTTGTTCTTTCTGATGCTTTCTCTCGCCCTGCAGGTGCCCGCCGTTCAAAACTGGGCGGCGCAAAAAGTGACCACCTCTCTCAGTAATGCCCTGGAAACTACGGTCTCCATCGACCGCCTGAACCTCGCATTCCTCGACCGCCTCGTTCTGGAAGAACTATATGTGGAAGGCCTTACCCCCGGCGATACCGCCTTGTACAGCAAACGCCTCTACGCCAACATCAACATCAATCCCATTACCTACTTCCTGCGGGGCCTGGTGGTGGAAGAGGTGGAACTGGATAGCGCTATCATCAATATCAGAAAAGCTGAAGGCGCCAGAGAGCACAACATACAGATATTGCTGGGCCGGCTATTTCCCGGGGATGCGGCTAATGAAAAAAAAGCTAAACGGCCATTTAGGCTGGATGTGCAGAAGCTCACCCTTACCAAAGTCCATTTTCTGCAGGATGATAAAGTACGGGGCCAACGCCTTTCCGTCCGCCTGGACAGAGGCGAGATCGACATCCACGAGCTCAACCTGCCCGAAAATTACGTGCACGCCAATTCCGTAATCCTGGAAGGGCCCTATTTCAGGATCGACGATTATCCGGAAAAACCTTTGGCCGAAGAGGAGGAAGATCAGGCCCCTGAAACGCCGGCAGAGGCAGAAGACAGGCGCCCTTTTTACGCCACCATCGGCAGCTTCCGCCTTAACGACGGAAAGTTCTCTCTGCACAACTGGCGGCTGGCGCCCCAGAAAACGACTCCTATCGACGAGCTGGACTTCCGCCACCTGGACGTTTTTGACATCAACATCGGAATCGACTACTTTTCTTTCTGCGAAGACAGCCTCAGCTTCGAGGGGCAGGTCAATGAGATCGCCCTGCAGGACCTTAGCGGGTTTGTACTGGAGAAACTTGCCGTAGATCAGGCGAAAGTGTCGAACAAGGGCGTGGAGCTGTACGGGATGAACCTGAAAACGCCTTATTCCGATATTGGAGATACCCTGGCCTTTAAGTACAGCTCCTACGAAGCTTTTACGGAATTCCCGGACCAGGTGCGGCTGCACTTGCATCTGAATGACGCTAAAGTGACTCTGCGTGATATTATGACATTCGCTCCGGGCCTGAAGGAAAACACCTTTTTTCGCCTCAACCGCGAGCGTCTGGTGTTCATGGATGGCCTCTTCAACGGGCGTATTAACAACCTTGATGGCGAAGATCTCCTCATTGCCCTGGAAGACAACAGCCTGGTCATACAAGGAGAATTTCGTTCGCGTGACCTGACGGTGCGGCAGAGCGAAACCCTCAACCTCAACCTGGAACGCCTGAAAACGAGCATGAATACCCTGCGCCAACTCATTCCCAATTTCACCCCTCCTCCAAACTTCGACCGCCTGGGGCAGCTCAATTTCGAGGGCCGCTTTGATGGTTACTTTTCTGATTTCGTGGCCTACGGTAAGTTGGTAAGCAGCATCGGAAGGGCCCGTATGGACATGCGCATGAACCTCAAGGAAGGCAGGGCGCGGGCCAGCTATTCCGGAAAATTGTCCCTTACGGATTTCGACCTGGCGGAATGGTCGCAAAACCCTGATTTCGGCCTGGTAAACTTTACCTCCGAAGTGAAGAACGGCGTGGGGCTTACTGCGGAAACAGCCAGTGCAGAGCTGGCTGCCCAGGTAAAAAGCTTCGCCTTTAAAGGCTACAATTACGAAAATGCCAACCTGACAGGGGAACTGAAGAAAAACCTCTTCAGCGGGAATTTTGCGATCCAGGATGAAAATATAGACTTTTCCTTCCTGGGTAGAGTCGATTTTACCGACACCATTCCCTCTTTCAACTTCGATGCCTCGGTGAATAAACTCGACCTGCTGGCGCTGAACCTGGCCGAACAACAGCTGGTGATTTCCGGAGATATTACCCTGGACCTTCAGGATAGCCGGCTGGCGAACATTCAGGGTATGGGAAAGGTGAAGAATTTCCTGCTGCAGCACGGGCGGCTGGGTGAGATACCCATCGATTCCGTCTTCTTCAGTTCACAGTTCGTGGATGGCGGGGAGCGGGTCTTTCTCATCCGCTCTGACATTGCCGATGCAGACTTTAAAGGGACTTTTGATATCGAACAAGTGCCGGCGGCATTTATGCAGTATCTGTCGGATAATTATCCGGAATTCTTTCATCGCCTGGGCCTCAAGGCGCCGGAAAAAGAGGTTGGCCAGCAACGCTTCACCTTTGATATCGAGGTGTTCGACACCAAAAGCCTGCTTGCTGTGTGATGAAAAACTCGGCCCCATTCAGGGCGCAGAAGCGGAAGGGTACTTTAATAACATCATCGACTCCATCGATGCTTATGTTTACTTGCCCCGTTTTGAATACGACAATATAGCCCTCAATGGCGTGGGCATCCTGGCGAAGTTTGAACAATCTTTCGGCAATATCGACCTCGCCATCACCGAGCCGGTGATCAATGATAAGACGCATTTTTCCACGGTCAAAATGCTGGGCATACTCGACCGGGACACCTTTGAGCTGGCCCTGGCCTACGAATCGGAAGGCATGTCCCTGCTGGACAAGCTCAACCTCAATGCCCAGGTTTACATGCCCGACAGCCTCAACTACCGTATTGAGTTCAGCCAGTCTAACCTGGCCATTATGGAAACCCCCTGGCTGATCAACGACCGCAATTACATCACCTTCCGCAAGGGGTATGTAGACACCAAAAACTTTCTGCTTACCAACGCCGACCGGGCCATTAAACTGGAGGGGGTTAATAAAAAGGGCCTTAAGCTGGGCCTCTACAATTTCGATTTCAGTTTCATAGACGAGCTTTGGGAGTACGAGAGCCTGGACTTCGGAGGGCGCTTCAATGCCATTGCTGAAGTGGATAATATCTTTGAGCTCAGAGGTATGAGTGCCACACTCATGGCGGATACCTTCCTGGTAAACGAGGAGGACTGGGGCGTATTGCGCCTTGATGTGGAAGCAGAGAGCCTTAAAAATCCCTTCCACGCTTACTTGTCCATCACCAAAGATACCTCTCAGCTGCTGGCGGAAGGTTTTTACAACCCGGCGGGCATTGGCAAAGAAGCCAACCCCCCGGAAGCCCGGCAGGCCAATTATTTCGATTTCAACCTGGACATTGCCGGCTACCCTGTTAATATCGCGGAATACTGGATCGGGGAGAGTGTGTCCAATACTGCCGGCAGCTTTGGCGCCGACCTGCGGATATATGGCTTCCCTTCCGAGCCTCACAGCAGCGGCTTTATCACGGTGAGAGATGGCGCTACTACTGTGGATTTCCTGCAAACCCGTTATTTCTTCAATGAGGCCCTGGTCAGCGTCAACGACTACCTTTTCGATGCTACCGGCACCGTCGTCAGAGACAAGTACGGCAATACAGCCTCGGTAACGGGGGGGATCAGCCACGACCACCTGAAAAACCTGGGTATTGCCGCCCGTATGGAAACCAGCCGCTTCCTGGCGCTGGATACCAAGAAGGGCGACAATGAACTGTTCTACGGGCATGCGATAGGCCAGGGAGAAGTCCGCTTCAACGGCCCCTTTGAAAAAGTGGACATCTATGTGAATGCCACCGTAGGAGAAGGCACCCGCCTGGCCATTCCGGTGAGCAGTGGGGAAGAAGCCTCCGAACTCAACTTCATCAACTTCCGGCAACGAAGGGAAGAGCCGGGTAATGGCCCCGGCAGCCTGCAACAGGAACTTTACGGCGTCAACCTGGAAATGGACCTCATCATCAACGAAGAAGCCCAGGGGGAGATCATCTTCGATGAACAGGCCGGCGATATCATCAAAGGCAACGGCAGGGGGAATATCCGCATATTGGTTCCCCGGAACGGCGATTTCGAAATGTACGGGGACTATGTGATCGGGAACGGCGACTACTTGTTCACCCTTTACAATGTAGTCAACAAGGAGTTTGCCATAAAGAGGGGAGGAGTCATCAGCTGGTCGGGTGACCCGCTGGAGGCGCAAATCCGGCTGGAAGCGGAATACAAAGGCTTGTCTACTTCTGTGGCCAACTTCATCCAGGAATACCTGGTGGATGCCTCTCCGGAGATCAAGAACGACGCCAGCAAGTCTACGGATATACAACTGACGATGGACCTGAGGGGCGACCTGCTACAGCCCATCATCAATTTCGACATCAGCTTTCCCCAACTCGTGGGCGGGCTGAAAACACTGACGGACAGTAAGCTGCGGGTGGTCCGCCAGGACCCCAATGAACTCAACCGGCAGGTCTTTGGCCTGATCGTGGTCGGCCAGTTTCTACCCTCCGACCTGGCCATTCAGGGATCGGAGATCTTCTATAACACCGTCAGTGAATTTATCTCCAACCAGCTTTCCCTCTTGCTTACCGAATTGTTTTCCGAGTTTTTTGCCGATGGCAGTGCCCTATCCGGTATCGACCTGGACATCGCCTACAACCAATACCAAACCGTCAACCTGGGCGAAGGCCAGGACATCAGTGGAGGGGATGAATTTCAACTGCGCCTGCGGCAGGAATTTTTCGATGACCGCCTGACCATACTGGTA
>CAYVVK010000002.1:0-14396 GCA_964454855.1 uncultured Phaeodactylibacter sp.
AAACGTGAGTTCGGGATAAAATTGATGGTAAATCGTTGCAATTGCAGTTCGCTTATGGCAGTTCGCTGTTCGCAGGCCGCAGCGAATGGCAAATAGCGAGCGGCGAATAGCTCCATAGAGCTACAAGTTGTTGATATTCAAAGGGTTTGATCCCGAACTGACGTTTACAACTGTTCCACAGGGGCAGGCCTAATCCACCACCCCCTCCCGGGTAAACAGAATAAACAGGATCGGCACCAGGATCAGCACGAAGGTTGTAGACGTCAGCAGGCCACCGATGATGGTCCACCCCATCGGGGCCCAGAGCGAACCGCCGGTAAGGGTCAGCGGCAGCAGGCCCAGGATGGTCGTCAGGGTGGTCATCACGATGGGAATGAAGCGCACCTCCCCGGCCTGTTGCGCCGCTTCCATCACGGAGGCGCCCTCCCGGCGCATCTCATTGGCAAAGTCTACCAACACGATGGAGTTGTTGATGGCTATGCCTATTAGGCTCGTCAGGCCAACGAATGCAGTGAAGGAGAAGTTGATGCCCGTGATCAGCAGAGCCAGTATGGAGCCGATCATAGCCAGCGGCAAGGCGGAGAAGATAATGAGCGGCTGGCTGAAAGAGCGAAACTGTATGATCAGGACGCCAAGGATGAGCAGCAGGGCCATAAGCGAGGCCACGCCCATGCCGCCGAAGGACTCATTGCGGCTCTCCAGGTCCCCTTTATACATATAGTTGTAGCCATCTTCCCAATCTATTTGCTGCAACTGCTCATCAATGCGGCCAACCACCTCGTCCAGGGTATAGCCTTGTTTCAGGTCCGCCAATACCGTAGCCGTACGCTCGTTGTCGAGATGGGTAATGCGGCTGGGCGCCTCGGCAAACTCCACAGCGGTAAGGTGCCGGATGGGAATAAAGCGCCCGCTCATGGAGGGCACGCTGATCTTGTCAAAGTCCTCCAGCCGGAAGCGGCCATCGTGGGCAAAGCGCATGACGATGTCGTAGTCCTCGCCCTCCTTATCCCGGAACCGGCCGATGCTGCTGCCGTTGACGAAGCTGCGGATCGTCTTATCCACCATGTGTATCGGCACCCCCAGCATCATGGCCTTATCGCGGTTGACACGGAAGGCGAGATCGGTACTGTTCGTGCGAATGGGGTTGTCTACATTAATGGTGCCTTCTGTATTGCGGACGATGTTCTCGATCTGCCGGGCATAGGCCTGCAGCTTATCCAGATCCGAGCCATTGATCTTAATGGCCACCGGTGCTTCTGATGGCGGCCCCTGTACAAATTCCCGCACATCGATGCGCGCTTCGGTATGCCTGCCGAAAATATCCCGCAACTGGCCCAGCAATGCATAAAAGCGGCCGATATCATATTCTTTAAGCACGACGTACACCTCTCCGAAAGAATTGGAATAGTTCTCGGAAGCGACGTTATAGTAGATTCGGGGGTTGCCATGGCCCACGTTTGCGGCATAATAATCCACATCGGGAATGGTATCCAGTACGGCCTCCACCTGCTGTATTACCCGGCCGGTAGCATCCAGGTTAGAACCGTTGGGCAGCTGTACGGTAATGCGAAACTGAGGTTTTTCTGCTTTAGGGAAGAAGGCGATGCCCACGAATGGGAACAGCGCCAGGGCGCCCAGCAGGCTGCCCACCGCCAGAGAGATGGCCAGGGCCCGGTGGCGCAGTGCCCATCCCAGGGTGTTGCGGTAAGGCCCTTCCACCAGGCGCCTCATCTGACGGAAAACAAAGGTAGTTTTATGGGCTTCGCCTTTTCCCTCTCTGAGCACCTTGCTCGCGAGGAAAGGCGTAAGCGTAACGGCCACCACGAAGGAGGCGGCCAGGGTCGCGATCACCGTAATGGGAAGGGCGCGGATAAACGCACCTGTAGTATCGGGCATCATCACTATGGGAATAAAGGCCAGAATGGTCGTCAGCGTAGCGCTCGCAATGGGGGCGATCAACTGCTGGGTGCCTTTGATGGCCGCCTCCTTTTTACTGTAGCCCTCCCCCAGGAAGCGCTCGATATTCTCGATTATGGCAATGGAATTATCCACCAGCAGGCCGAGGGCCACCACCAGGCCGGCTATAGACATCTGCTGCAGAGCGAAGTCGTTGTGGTCCACCACCCACAGGCCAATGAGTATGGATAAAGGTATGGCCAGCACCACAATACTGGCAGAACGGATGCCCAGCACCAGGAATATGATGGCCCCTACCAGAATGATGCCCTGCACCAGATTGGACAAGAAGCCCGCCACCCGTTTGGTGACGCCTTCAGACTGGTCGAAGATGTACGCCAGGCGAATGTCTCCCGCCAGGCTCATGGCCCCCAGGCGCTCCTTCACCGGATCGGTAATGGAGTAGATGTTGTAGCCGGCCTTTTGCTGTACGTTCACATAGATACAGGGCTGCTGATTGAAGCGCGCCGTCCACCGCTCATCTTCATAATCGAAGGCCACTTCGGCAATATTCTTGAGATAAATGATCTTTCCCTGGTAGGCCCCCACCACCGTATTGCGAATCTGCTCCAGCTCATCGTAAGCCCCGGAGGTTTTGATGTTGAACAGCTTGTCAGACACCTCCACCGCGCCGCCGGGGATGTTGGCGTTATTGCTGCGTATGGCCTGCTCCACATCGTCGAGCGAGATGCCCATCTCCTGCATCTTTACCGGCTCCAAGGCAATGCGCACTTCCTGTTCCGGATAGGCATCGATCTCCACTTTGCGGACGCCATCCACCTTCTCGATCTCCTGCTTCACGCGCTCGGCCTCGGCTTTCAACATGCCGTAGCTCGCCTTTTCTGATACCAGCCCGATCTGCATGATGGTCACTGTATTGGTAGACATCTTGCGCACATCCAGCTGCAACAGCCCTTCGGGCAGTTCACCACTCACCTGGTTGACCTGCCGCTGTACCTCGTCGAATTTCTCATCGGGATCCACCCCGAAGTTGAACTCCACCTGCGTGATGGCCGCCCCATCGCGGATGGTGGTCTCTACTTCTTTCAGATCGTCCAGTTCGTTGATGGATTCCTCGATCGGGTCCACCACCTGGCTCTCAATATCCTTGGGGTTGGCCCCCGGGTAAACGGCTACCACCAGAATATTGGGGATGTCCAGAGCGGGGTCCTCCCGCCGGGGCATATTCAGAAAGGAGGTAATGCCCATGGCCAGGAGAAAGGCAAAGGCCGTGATGGTGAACTGGTAGTTTTTTATGGATAATGCTGGAATGTTCATTCGTGATGGTGTATTGGTGTTGTGGTGTATTGGTTTTACGGTTTGTGGCTCTTGACGCGCGGATTCCCCCTTGAGGGGGCCAGGGGGTGCGGGCGGAACGGTATTTCGGTTTTTCCCCGCCTACGCAAAGCTTCGGCGGGCGGTGGGTGTTCTGGTGTTGTGGGGGAGCTGTCCGGCGAAGGAGCCCCCTCTTCCCACTTCCGCCTTCCGCCTTCTTTCATCCGCCGTAGCCAAGGCGAAGGCGGGCCGACTTCCGACTTCCGACTTCCGACTTCCCACTTCCGACTTCCGACTTCCCACTTCCCACTTCCCACTTCATTTACTTCTGGCTGATCATCACCGCCTGCTTGTCTTCCAGGTAGCCTACGCCGCTCGTCACTACCTGGACCGTACTGTCCAGGCCGCGCCGGATCAGTAATTTTTCGCCTTCCATTTTATAAATGTCCACCGGGGTCTTGTGCACCTGGCCGTTTTCCACGACGAAGACCTCGCCCCGCATTTCATCGGCCCCGATCAGGGCATCTACGGGAATCTCCATGAGGCTCATGGTATGGCTGGTGAAGATGGTAACGGAGCCGATGAAGCCCGACAGCAGCTGTTTGCCTTCCGGCGCCACTTCCACTTCCACCTCGTAGGTGTTCGTGTAGGGGTCGGCCATGCTGGCCAGCTCGCGGACTACTCCCTTAAAAGTATGGCCGGGATAGGCATCGAACCGGACTTCCGCTTCATTGCCGATGCCGACATGTATGATGTCTTTGTCCGTCAGGTTGGCTTTCAGGACCTTGGCCTTGTCTTTAGAGCCAAAGAGCAGGACGGGCGTTCCCGGCCCCACCATTTCGTTGGCCTCGGCCAGTTTTTTGAGGATGGTGCCGTTGGCGGGTGCGGTGATGCGGGAATAGCGAAGGTTAAAAGCCGCTACTTGCACCTGTTCGCCCTGCAGGGCCAGGCCTTTTTGGGCGGCCTCGAGCTGGTTGCGGGCGTTGTCGAGCTGTACCTCGGCATTCTGCAGCTGTTCCAGGGTGGCCACGCTGTCCTTGTACAGGCCTTTGGCATTTTCGTAATCCCGTTCTGCCAGGCGCAGGGACAGCCCGGCGTTCTCCACGCTGATCTCCGCCTGCTGTTTTCCGAGGCGCGCCTGCTGGGTTTGGGCCTGAATTTCATCCAGTGCCAGTTCGGCGAGGGTTTGTCCCTGGCGGACATTCTGCCCCTCACTGACGAGTACCCGCCGGATAATCCCTCCTGTTTTGAAACTGAGCCTGGCTTCCTGCTCCAGAGATAGCTTCCCGCTGGCAAAGACGGCATCGCGATAGGTGGTTGGCTTTACAGAAACAGTAGCCACCTGCCGGGCGGGGGCCGGGCGGGCGGTATTTTCCGAGGGCTTGTCGTTGCTGCAGGCCAGCAGAAAGGCCAGGCTGATGATAAGCGCTGTTTGCAATTTATTCAAGGACATAAGAGATGGATTTTTTGGCTTATTCAAAGGTATAGTCAGCGGTGGCCCTTTCCAGTTCGGCCAGCCTGGCCTGATAGTCGAAACGAGCGATGGAAAGGTTCTGCTCCGCATTGGTCAGTTGGGTGCGGGCTCTGGTAAACTCCACCAGGTTGGCCTGCCCCTGTTCGTATTTCCTGTTCACCAGGCGGAATGCCTGGCGGGCGGCCTGTACTTCCGCCTGAGCCTTGTCGATGCGTTTGGCTACGGCTTCCAGTTCATAATAGATATTCACCACCTGCAGGCCGATCTGCCGGCGGGCTTCCGCTTTCTGGTTTTCCACTTCCAGTTTTTCCACCTTCGCCCGCTGTATTTTGGCGCCGGTGGTGCGGTCGAACAGGTTCCAGCTCATGACTACAGAGCCCAGGAAGAAGTCGGCATCGTCATTGACCTCATAGCGGGTGCCCTGAATGCCGTAATCGGCCTGCAGGTTGAGCTGGGGAAGCTGGCTGCCTTTACTTAGTTGTATCTGGTTGTCCCGGGCAGCCAGGAAGTAGTTGAACTGCTGGAATTCCTCGCGTTTCTGAAAAGCCATCCGCCGCGCTTCTTCCAGGGAAACGACAGCCTCTGAAAGGGTGGATGTTTCCGGCGGCACGATCTCACTGTCGTACTCGCGGTTGAGCAGGAAGTTAAAATAGGCCTGTGCCACTTTCTCCTGTTTTTCCGCCTCCGCCAGTTGCTGTTCCACGCCTTGTACTTCGGCCTCGGTGCTGTACACCACATCCAGGGTTACCTTGTGGTTGCGGTACAGGCTTTCCGAGGTGCGCAGGTTCTCTCTGACCAGCTCCAGGGCGTTGTTGAGGATCTCCACCCCCTGGCGGGCCTGGGCATAATTGTAGTAAGCCACTTTTACTTCCTTGACCAGTTCGCGCTTGTAAATGTCTACCGATACCCGATCGGCTTCCGCCAGATGCTGCCGGGTGCGGTGGTTCTGCAGAATGGCATTATTGAAAATGGGCATTTGCAGGCGAAGTACGGTTTCCTGTTCGGTTTCCCGCAGGAAGTTGACCTCTTCGTTCTGTATTTGGGGGTAATCGGGAATGGCGGGATAATCCGGATTGGCGCTGCTGGCCAGGCTGTTGAGCAGGTTGAGGTTCTGGTATACCGGGTTCACGAGGTCGCCGACGGGAATAACGAACGTTCGGCCACCCCGGGCAACAGAGTAGCGGGCCTGTACGGAAAGGCGGGGGAAGAACATGCCTTTGGCCTCCTCCAGGGTAGCCAGGCTCTTTTCGTAAGACAGTTCCTTTTGCCGTAGCGCAATATTACTGGAAAGCGCCTGATCAATGTAGGCCTGAAGCTGAGGTTCCTGAGCCATCAGGGAGCTTATCGTTACGATAAGGGCCTGGCCCGTGGCAATAATTCTACTTATCATGATCTTTTGTTTTTCGGACGATACAAAGCTAGGAGTAAGAGAGGTCAAATTCCACCTCTTCTGAATGAATCGTGGGTAGAAAGGGATGAATCGTAAATTCGGGCCCTTCACTCGGAAGGTTCTCCGGCGGAGTATACCTGCACGCTTTGTGGCAGCCGGTGCTCGCTTCGCCGGGCCAATTGTACTTTTCCGGCCCATTCTCCGGCTTCCCTGGCCAATTCTTTTTCCACTTTCTCCATAAAAGCAGCAGGATATTTTTCCATCTCTATCCAGAGAACGAGCTGAATACGCGAAGGAGCCTGCAATAACCGATAGGCCTTTGCCCAGAAAGGCCAGTCGAGCGTAGTAGGCGGAAGTCGAAATAACAAAGGCAGGAGCGCCCGGAACAACCACTTACGGTTGTAGTATTTCCAGATGGTGTCGATGACCAGCAAAGTATCTTCAAACTTATAGGCCATCTCCCGGGCGAAGCCTTCCGGGTCAGCCCGAATGGCCTGAAGCGGGTCTTCGGCATGCCAGGCCTCCCGGCGGCGAAAGTTCTTCACCTCCATGAGAAAGAGCTCTTCCTCATAGATACCGATAAAATCCACTCCCTTCAGCCCGGAACCGCTGAGCCATTTGTAAAAACGATGCTTATCGTATCTCTTTACCGCCCAATTCTTTCCAAAGGAAAAATGGAGGCCGCTCTCTTCTAAGTCCATAGCCGGTCCGTTATTGGTTGACGCCCTTTTTTTTGACAGGGCCAGAACAGTAGCCTAACGATTGTTAACATTCTACCACAGGATTTATTATCTTCATAGCTGGTTGAATCAGAGGACTGATGAGAAAAAAAACTTTTACTCTGCTGTTGATTTTCTTCGTAGCGGTAGCCTGGGGGCAGGAAAAACGGCCCCCGGCTGAAAGCGGCTACCCGGCTGTAGACAGCCGCGAGATCCCCCATCCTCCCCCTGCACCGGTGCGCACCATGGCGGAATGGGAAGAGGTGCAGGCCATCGTCATCCCCTGGTTCCCCGTCTATCAAAACATCCTGACGGAGATCGTGCGCCATAGTGTAAAAGAATGCCAGGCCATCATACTCACTTTTGACGTAGAGCAAGTTAAATTTATTCTGGAACAAAACAATATACCGCTGGCCAATGTACACATCCTACCTGCCACTTACAATTCCATATGGATCAGAGACTATGGCCCCTGGACCATCTACCATCGGGATGTGGACAGCCTCATGATCGTCGACTGGGAATACGACCGCCCATTTCGCACCCTCGACGATGCCATCCCCTCCTTGCTGGCCGACAGGCTGGGCCTGCCCATTTACCAGGCCATTGCCCCTCCTAACGACTGGATCCACGCCGGCGGAAACAACCTTCAGGACGGCATGGGTACCCTCTTTTCTTCCGAACTGGTCTTCGAAACCAATCCCGGTAAAACAGAAATGCAGATTGACCAGCTGGCCAGAGACTACCTGGGCGCCGAACGGTATTACAAACTCCCCACATTACCCTACGATTCCATTCACCACCTCGATATGCACATGCGCTTCATCGACGAAGAAACCATCATCATTGGAGAATACCCGCCGGGAGTGGCCGACGGCCCGCAGATCGAGGCCAACATCGCACAGATACGCGAAGAGGCCAGGACGGCTTTCGGCAATTCCTACGAGATCATTCGCATCCCCATGCCGCCCGATGCGGAGGGCAGGTATCCCGATGAAGGGGGCGATTACCGCACCTACACCAATTCCATTTTTGTCAATAAGACCCTGCTGGTGCCTACCTATGAAGAACGTTACGATACCACGGCCTTGCGCATTTACCGCGAAGCCCTGCCCGGCTATAAGGTGGTAGGCATCGATTGTAACGCCATCATCGATGAGTTCGGGGCCATACATTGCATCAGCAAGCTGGTGGGTGCCGCTGACCCGCTCTGGATCGCCCACTCCCGACTGCGGGATACGGAAAACACCACTGCGGGTTACCCGGTGGAAGCCACCATCAAACACCGCTCCGGGATTGCCGGCGCTACCCTCTTCTACCGCGTCCTGCCGGAAGAGGGCTACACTGCGGTGCCCATGAGCCCGGAAAACCCTGGCGCCGGCTTATGGAAGGCCACCATTCCTGGCCAGCCCGGAAATAGCGAAATTCAGTACTACATTCACGCTGAGGCTTTTTCCGGCAAGGAGCAGCTGCGGCCCATGGTGGCCCCCGAAGGATATTTTCGCTTTCGGGTATTAAGGCCTAATGGCATTCCTGCACCAGATGCAAGCTGGAGTATTGCCCTTTTCCCCAACCCCATTCGTGCCGGAGAAAATGCCAACATAAGGGTGAGCCTCCCCCGGGCGGGAACGCTGTCCATCCGGCTGGCCAATGAGCTGGGCCAGGAATTACTTCACCGCCGGGAACAATTGCCGGCAGGCAGTAGTGAACTTCAGCTCCCCACCGGCCATCTGCCGGCCGGCCACTATCAGGCCATAGCCACCTATCACGGCCAGTATCTTACCCAATCCATCACCGTAGCCCGTTAAGCAAGATGCCAACCCCATTTTTTGCCCCGAAAATAAAACAATGGATGCCGGCACTACTGATCATAGGTAGTGTGTTATTCGCCACCGCACAAGCCGCACCTTACTCCGGGAACGGCCCGGCCTCAGATGGCATCGCCTATTATTCGGTTCCGCCACAGCCGGTGCGCAGTATGGCCGGATGGGAGGAAGCGCAGGCCATCGTGGTCAGCTGGGCCCGGCAATACGCCCCCATCCTCCGGGAGATCGTACGCTACAGTGTGGACGAGTGTACCGTGATCATCGTTACCAGCGACTCCCTGGCGGTAGCCCGGCAGTTGCAAAAGGAGAATATCTCACTCGAACGCGTGGAATTTATACAGGCGCCTTATAATTCAGTCTGGGTCAGGGACTATGGCCCGTCCTCGATCTATTACAAGGATGTGGATAGCCTCATGCTGGCCAGCTGGGCCTATAACCGCAGCTGGCGGCCCAACGACGGCCTTGTGCCCGCCCTGCTGGCCAAACACCTGAAATTGCCCCTGTACGAAGCCCGCGATGGCCCCTACAAATGGATACATGCCGGAGGCAATAACCTCTGTGATGGCATGGGCACCAACTTTTCTTCCAGCCTCGTCCTGGAAGAAAACCCGGAAAAGGGGCAGGAGCAGTTGGATGCCATTGCCGCAAAATTCCTGGGTGTAAGCCGTTATGTCAAATTCCCCATCCTGGCCTACGACCTCATCCACCACCTGGATATGCACATGCAGCTGCTCGATGAGGAGACCATAGTAGTGGGGCGTTATCCGGAAGGCATCGCCGACGGGCCGCAGATCGAAGCCAATATCGAATATCTGCTGCGTGAAGTACCTACTGCCTTTGGCAATGCCTACCGGGTGGTCCGCGTCCCCATGCCCCCCGGCCCCAATGGCAATTTCCCCGACACTGGCGGCCACTATCGCACTTATACCAATTTCATTATGGTCAACAAGACCGTGATGGTGCCCGCTTATGAGAAACGTTATGATACCACTGCCCTGCGCATCTTCCGGGAGGCCCTTCCCGGATACAGAGTTGTAGGTATAAACTGCAATAACATCATTGATGAGTTTGGCGCATTGCATTGCATTACCAAACTCGTCGGCGCAAACCATCCCCTTTGGATCGCCCATGCCCGCCTGCGCGATGCCAAGCCCGGCCCGGGAGGCTATCCGGCCACAGCCATCTTCAAACACCGCTCCGGCATCGCCGAGGCCAGGCTTTATTACCGCACAGACAGGAACTCCCCTTATCAGGCCATTCCCATGCTGCTCCTGGACGAGGAAAGGCCGCTCTGGGGGGCTTCCATCCCACCACAGGAAGAGGGCACGGAAATACATTATTATATTTACGCCCGGGCGCATTCCGGAAAGGAACAGTGGCGGCCGCTGGCGGCTCCGGAAGGGTATTTTCGCTTTCGGGCCGGCCCTGCTGCTTCCGTGCGATAGGCCCGCGGAAAAAGCAAGGCTTGCCGCTCTTCAGAGGAGCAGCTCCTGATAAAAAAACCGCATATCTGCATTTTTAGCCTCTATCGGTAACAAAAAGTGGTGGCCAAAGCGTTACCTTTAAAGGAGCCATCGTCTACTACTGGCAAATTAAGAAACCAACTCAATAAAAAAATCAGAGTACACATGAAAGACAAGCAAGGCTTAACCATTTTAGCAGTCATTCTGGGTATCCTGCTTATTGGAGCCGCCATATGGGGATTCACCCAGAACAAGGCCAAAAACAAGCTGGAAGAACAGAATACCGAACTTACAGGAACCGTTGAAGAACTGGAAGAACTCCGCTCCGACCTCCTCTCGGAGGTAGACAGCCTGCAACAGGAATATTCTCTGTTGGCCGAACAGAATGAAGAATTGGAGGGATCACTGGCCGAAGCTCAGGAAACCATCGCGCAAAAAGAGGCTGCTATCCGCAATGCCAAAGCCCGCAGTGCTTCCGAGGTCAACAGCCTCCGGGCAGAGATCCAGCAACTGATGGCGCTCAAAGCAGAACTGCAGTCCGATATTCAGGCCGTGCAGATGGAAAATGACTCCCTTCGGGAACGTACCGGAGTGTTGGAGGCCGACCTCGGAGTGGCCCGGGAAGAAAATGTCGCGCTGGCAAAGCTCAACCAGGCCATCGAAGAAGAAGTGGACCGCCTCACCATGGCCAACTTCAAAGCTACCGCCTTCCAGGTAGAACTGGAGAAAGGCAACGAAAAAGTAACCTCCAAGGCCAAAAGGGTGCGCACCATCCGCACCAGCTTCGACCTGACTAATGTGCCGCCCGAACTCCAGGGCCCGCGCACCCTTTACCTCGTCATCAGCGACGATAAAGGCGTCCCCATCGAGGCGGCCAATCCCGTGAAGGCCCAAACCGTCGCCAACGGGCAGCCGATGGACATCATCGCCGTAAAGGCAAAAGACCTGGACATCGCTGAAAATCAGCGGCTGTCGTTCGTCTACGACCTGGAAGAAAAGCTCGACCCGGGCTACTACCGGGTAGCCATCTTTACGGATGTCGGTATGCTGGGCGCATCCAGCCTGCGGTTGAGATAGGCCCGATGAGGAGCGCAACTTAAAAGGCAACTTGCCGTATATTAGCCCTGCCGGGTATATACGGCAAGTTTTTTTTTATCTTTCACGCGCTCCAAAACAAACAGCTATGAAGCAAAATTCACTTCTCCCCTTACTGCTACTTTCGTTTTTGCTGCTGTCTTCCTGCGTCAGCAAAAAAAAGCACCTGGAAGCTATGGCCGTTTACGGGCAGCGCGTAGACAGCCTCCACTACCTGCTGGATACCTCCTACAACCGCATCTACCAACTGGAGCTGGATATAGCGCACCGCCAGGGAGCCAATGAAGCCCTGCTGGCTACCCAGGACAAAATGCAGGATCGCATCATCGGGCTGGATGACGAGATAGAGCGCCTGCAGCACGAAGCCGCTAACCGGGAGGAATCCCTGGACAGCCGCCTGCAACAGAAAGATGCTACCATCGCCGCCAAACAGGCCAAGATCGATGCCCTGGCCAATACGCTGGGCCAGCGCCAAAAGGACATGAGCCAGCTGGCCCGCTTACTGCGGGATACGCTTAGTAGCATGGATTCCACAGCATACTCCATAAATATTGCCGACGGGCAGATTTCCGTTTCGCTCAGCTCGAACTTCCTTTTCTATCCCGGCAGCACCTCCAAGACCCACTCCGCCGGCAGGCAGGCCCTGGAAAAGATCAGCCGGGTACTGAGCGCTTATCCCGCCCTCGACGTTCTTGTCATCGGCCATACCGATAATACGGCGCCCCGGCGCAACAGCATCAGTGACAACTGGGAGTTCAGTGTTTTGCGCGCCGCCACCGCCGTGCAGCTGATGGCCAGGAAATACGAGCTGAGCGCCAATCGGATAACAGCAGCCGGGAAAGGCGAATTTGCTCCCCGTGCTTCCAACGCCACAGCCGAGGGGCGCGCCCTCAATGAACGCATCGAGATCCGTATCTTTCCCAGCCAGGAACGGCTCATTCGCGACCTGCGCCGGGAACTCGACTGACAGTCCGCCACCCATTGGCGTCAATTTGTCAGCTTTCCAACAACATACAACCTTTCCCGGGCCCTGGCACTCCTTTTGTTGTAGATAGAACCAAATAAGGCGCTTCCGGCCTTAATTGACTGCTTTTATCAAATTGTCTGCAAGATGATCTTGACGAAAAACGTTGATTACGGCTTTGGCCCATCACTACTACGTTCACCCATAACTAGTGCAGTCGGCAGTAAATAGTTGACAGTCGGCAGTCGAAATAATCAACGGGTTATCAATCTATTATAACACCAACTACCTGTCAATTAATTCACTCCCAAAGCACTAGCCTTGACTACAGCCGGTACCGCTGTACCGCTGTACCGCTGTACCGCTGAAAGCTTTGTGAGGCATGGCGCCCTGTTATTAGCCAAACCAAAATAGAAATATAGCTATGAAAAAAACGCTGATATTTTCCGCACTAATCGCCCTGTTCGTCAGTGGGGCTACTCTGGGCCTATACACCTGGTTTCAGACAAATAACCAGAAAGTCACTATTGAACACGTCGATGGCACAGCAGCCAGGGGTGTAGCTTATACCGTTGACGAAGACGGAGAGCTTGTACCCCTTGATTTCACAGGAACCGCTGAAGCAGTACTGGACGCCGTAGTGCACATCCAGTCGACCCAGGCCTTTACGGGCAGAGAAAATCCGCAAGGCAACCAGCAGATCCCGGACCCTTTCCGTGATTTCTTCCAGTATGAAGAGAGCCCTTTTGCCCCTTTCTTTCGCCAGGGGCCGCGAGGAAACAGGCCTCCGCAGGCGCGCGTAGGATCGGGTTCCGGCGTCATCATCAGCAGCCAGGGTTACATCGTGACCAACAACCACGTAGTAGCTGATGCCGATGACCTGGAAGTGACCCTGCACGACAACCGCAGCTTTAAAGCTACCGTGATCGGTACTGACCCGACCACCGACCTGGCGCTGATCAAGATACAGGCGGAGAGCCTGCCCACCCTTGCCTTCGTCAATTCTGATGAAGTAAAAGTAGGCGAATGGGTACTGGCCGTAGGTAATCCTATGGGGCTGAACTCCACCGTTACCGCAGGTATCGTAAGCGCCAAGGGCCGTAATATCAACATCCTCCGCGAGCAGTTTGCCGTAGAGAGCTTCATCCAGACCGATGCAGCCATCAACCCCGGTAACAGCGGCGGCGCCCTGGTCAACCTCGAAGGTGGCCTGGTGGGAATTAACACCGCCATTGCCAGCCCAACAGGCAGCTATGCCGGTTATGGCTTTGCCGTACCGAGCAATATCGTAAATAAAGTAGTGGAAGACCTGCTGGAATACGGCACCGTACAACGCGGCGTACTGGGCGTCATGATCCGCTCCGTAGACGGCAACTTCGCCAAAGCGGAAGGCCTGGAAACCAACACCGGCGCCTTTGTGGACAGCCTGCTCGCAAACAGCGCAGCTGGCGAAGCTGGTATTAAGCCCGGTGACGTCATCACCGCCGTAGAAGGCAAAACCATTAAGTCCTCTCCAGAACTCCAGGAGATGATCGCCCGCTACCGTCCTGGCGACACCGTCAAACTGACCGTCAACCGGAAGGGCAAGGAGAAAACCTTCGAGGTGACCCTCCACAACCGCCAGGGGCAAACTGAACTGGTGGCCAAGGAAGAACAGCGCGAGATACTGAACACCCTCGGCGCCAAATTTGAAACCCTAGATGCTTCCACCGCTAAGGAACTGAATATCGACGGCGGCGTGAAAGTAACGCGGCTATACGCCGGCATCATCCGCCAGTACACCGATATGCGCGAAGGCTTCATCATCACCAGGGTGAATGACAAGCCGGTCAAGAGCGTCGAAGCTCTGGCCGACGCCCTCGAGAACAGAAAAGGCGGCGTGATGCTGGAAGGCGTCTACGAAAACGTGCCCGGCGTACGCTACTATGCTTTCGGGATACAGTAAGCATTTCTAACTGAAACGTTTTTTGTCAGCATGTAGAAAAAACCGCCCAGCTGACTCCGCATCAGGCGGCGATCTCCCATCGCCGCCTGATTTTTTTCATCTCCCCCTGCCTTTTCTCATCCTTTTCCCTGATCAAAATCATTGATTAAGCAAGCCTTTTTCCTTAAGATTTGATATTGGAAAGTAAGGCCTTTCCTGACGCACACTCTGAGCGACACCCATTATTTGCAGTTGGCAGTTGGCAGTTGGCAGTTGGCAGTTGGCAGTTGGCAGTTGGCAGTTGGCAGTT
>CAYVVK010000002.1:14496-16148 GCA_964454855.1 uncultured Phaeodactylibacter sp.
GGCAGTCGAAATGATCATCAGGCCATCAATATATTATAATACCAACTGCCTGGCAGTTGATTAACTCCCAAAGCACTAGTGCAGTCGGCAGTAAATAGTTGACAGTGGGCAGTCGAAATAATCAACAAGTTATCAATCTATTATAACACCAACTACCTGTCAATTAATTAACTCCCAAAGCACTAGTGCAGTCGGCAGTAAATAGTTGACAGTCGGCAGTCGAAATAATCAACGGGTTATCAATCTATTATAACACCAACTACCTGTCAATTAATTCACTCCCAAAGCACTAGCGCTTTTTCCAAATCCAGAACAGATAGATGCGATACTTCATATATGCCTTTTTCCTCCTCGCTGCGCTGCTGCTGATCTTCTGCAGCCGGGAGCTGCCCGAAGCCCCAACGGAAGAGGAATACCACAACCTGGCAGATGGGGTGAAATACGTGGGGATGAACACCTGCAAATCCTGCCACGCCAATGTGCACGCCACTTTTATCCATACGGGCATGGGCCGCTCCTTCGGCAAGGCTCACCCGGAAAGGACAAGCGCGGCCTTCGGCGAGCACGCCCTGGTCTACGACACGCTTTCCAACCTCTATTATTATCCTTTCTTTCGCGACAGCAGCATGTTCGTCCTGGAATTTCGCCTCGAAAATGGCGATACCGTCCATAAACGGCTGGAGCGGATCGACTATATCATTGGCTCCGGGCAGCACACCAATTCTCATATCGTCAGCCATAACTGCTATATTTTTCAGGCGCCCGTTACGTATTATACGCAGGAGGGCCGCTGGGACATGGCTCCCGGCTTCCGGGGAGACAACATCCGCTTCGAACGCTTTCTCACTTCAGAGTGCATCACCTGCCACAACCACCTGCCGGAACCGGTGGCCGGCTCCATCAATAAATACACCAAAATGCCGGAAGGCATAGAGTGTGAGCGCTGCCACGGCCCGGGAGAGGTGCACGCCCGCGAAAAGCTGAAAGGAAATATCGTCGACACCTCCCGCTTTATAGATTATACCATCGTCAACCCGCGCGACCTGCCCCGCGATCTGCAGATGGACCTCTGCCAGCGCTGCCACCTGCAGGGCGTAGCGGTGCTGAATGAGGGAAAAGATTTTTACGACTTCAAACCGGGCATGCCCCTGAAAGAGGTATTCAACGTTTTCCTGCCCCGCTACACCAACTCTCACGAGCGCTTCATCATGGCCTCGCAGGCCGACCGCCTGCGCCTAAGCCCCTGCTACCAGGAGTCGGAAATGACCTGTATCACCTGCCACAACCCTCATGAAAGCGTGGAGGTGACCGGAAAGGCACAGTACAATAATGCCTGTATCAACTGCCATGGCGGCCAACGGGAAACAGCCTGCGTCGCCCCCATGAGCAAGCGCCTGCAGGAAGGGGATGATTGTTCCTCCTGCCACATGCCCCGGTCCGGCAGCATCGATATCCCCCACGTCAACATTACCGACCACTACATCAGCCGCGACAATATCAAGGGCAAGGGGCGCAGAGAAGTGCCGAAGGGAGAGCCCGAATTCCTCGGCCTGCAGATCCTGACCAAGGAAAAGGCCACTCCCCTGGAAATGGCGCGGGGCTATATCGCCCTGTACGACAAGTACGTGTCGGCCCCGATGATGCTGGACTCG
>CAYVVK010000002.1:16158-24669 GCA_964454855.1 uncultured Phaeodactylibacter sp.
ACTCGGCAAAATTCTATCTGGATAAGTCGTCCCGGCCTTTTGAAGAGAAAAGGAATGTATGGGTGCACTACCACTTTTCACGGCAGGATTATCCCGCCATCGCTGAACTGGCAGCCGGCCTGCCTCCTCAGGAGCTGAAGGATGGCTGGACGGCCTATCGTGTGGGCGAGGCCTTCTACCGCCTGGGCGATTATCCGCGCGCCCTGGCCTTCTATCCGCGCGCCACCGCCCTGATGCCCTATCAACTGGACTTTCAGGAGAAACTGGGAACGGCCTACGTCCTGCTGCAGCAAATACCGCAGGCCATAGCAACCCTGGAATGGGTGATTGGTGAGAATCCTAAACGCCCCGTGGCCCTTACCAACCTGGGTTACGCCTATCTCCTGCAAGGGCAGATACAGAAAGCGGAAAGCCTGTACGATAAGGCCATCGCCCTGGACCCCGACTACGAACAGGCGCTGCTCAATAAAGCGGCGGTGCGCCTGCTGCAGAAAGACGTGGAAACGGCAAAGGGGCTAATAAAGCGGGTATTGAAGGTGAACCCGGAGAATGAGCAGGCCCTGGCCATTATGCGGCGGTTATAAGTTCCACTCTTTTTTCAGGGCTCCCTCTTCTCCAAATACCGGGTCCTTCTCCGGCAGCGGCACCTCCTTAATATTCTCTGTCTTTTCCGGGCGCTCATCGGGCTCTCCGCGGCAGAGGTCCCAGTCCTGCCCTTCGGGATAGGCGCCCACCACCTGGAAATCAGGGCTGGCCGTTTCGCGGTAGTGGCCCACTCCGGCGGGAATAACCACCACATCACCGGCGCGCAGGGTAGTATTGAGGCCTTCCGGGCCGCCGAGGATGACTTCTGCCTCGCCCTGCACTACGCCCAGCACCTCATGGGCAGTGCTGTGATAGTGGTGAAAAGGGTAGATGCCGTTGACCCAGGCGCCCGTCCAGCCGTTTTGGCGGAAGCGCTCTATGCAGTTGTCGGCATTTTCGGTGGTATCCAGCGCCTGCCGGTAGATCAGCAGGGGTAAGCCGGGATTATTGGGTATCTTCCCATCGTCTTCGAAATAGTAGGTGGCAGTGTCTGGCATGTTTCCTGTTTTATTGGGAAATTGGTGTACTTTTAAAACAGCGCGGTGCGCCTGCTGTTCGGGTTCCTGCCTACGCTGAAACTTCTGCAGGCAGGCGTGACTCGTGATTCGTAACTCAAAACTTCACCTCCTCCATGCTTAGACAAGCCTATAGCCTGCATGCCGGCAGCCTCAGCCGGCTGAAACTCGTAGAAGAAGAACTATCCGATCCCGGGCCGGGGGAAGTAATGGTGGAAGTAAAGGCCATAGGCCTCAATTTTGCCGATATTTTTGCCATCTGGGGGCTGTACAGCGCCACTCCTGAACAACCCTTTACGCCGGGTTTGGAATACGCCGGGATCGTCAGTAGGGTAGGGGAAGGGGTAGAACGCGTCAGGGAGGGAGATCGCGTGATGGGCGTCATCCGCTTCGGCGCCTATGCCACGCATCTCAATATCGATGCCCGCTACCTCATCCCCCTGCCGGAAGATTGGAGTTTCGAGGAAGGCGCCGCTTATCTGGTGCAGGTACTGACGGCCTTTTACGCCATGAAAAACCTGGGAGACATTCAGGAAGGAGCCACTGTGCTGATCCATAGTGCGGCAGGTGGGGTAGGCATCTGGGCCAACCGCATTGCCCGGCACCATCAGGCCTATACCATAGGCACCGTCGGCCGGAAGGAGAAACTGGCCTTTCTGGAAGAGGAAGGCTATGATCAGGGCATCGTCCGGAGCAGTAATTTTAAGGCCGATCTGGAGAGCGCCCTCGGCGGGCGGGAGCTCAACCTCATTATGGAGTGTATAGGCGGCAGGATATTAAAGCAGGGCTACGAGATGCTGGCCCCGCAAGGGCGGATGGTGGTATATGGTTCCGCCCGTTACGCTTCTGTAGGCAACCGCCCCAACTACCTGAAACTGGCCTGGTACTACCTCACCCGCCCTAAGATCGACCCGCAGAAAATGATCGAAAGCAACAAGGGGGTATTGGGCTTCAACCTGATCTGGCTGTATCACAGGGTGGAGCTGATGCACGAACTGCTCGGAGAGCTGGAAAAGATGGATCTCGGAAGGCCTCATGTGGGGCATACTTTTCCCTTGGAGGAACTGAGAGAAGCCATTTTACTTTTTCAGAGCGGTAAGACGATGGGGAAGGTGGTGGTTGGTGTTTAGGTGTTGAGGTGTTGAGGTTTTACGGTGTATCGGTTTTGCGGTACGATAGTGTGCTGGTATCTGAAATCTGGCATCTGGCATCTGGCTCAACGGTGTTTTGGTATTGCGGTGTTTCCCGGCCTACGCTTATCCCGATAGCCATCGGGACGGTGGGCGGTGGGTATTGCGGGGGTGATACACTTCAACACAAAAAAGCACCTCAACAGATCAAAGCATCAGGTCTGCCCAGTACCGGTAATCCAGCAGCGGCTGAGCTTTGGGGTCAGATTCGCGGAGGGGCATCAGCTCCATAAGGGGATAGGAGAGGATGGCGCGGCCTTTTTTCACGGAGGCGATCAGCCCGAATTCCTCTTCCTCATCGATACCTTCCATACCCACAACTTCCACCTCCGTTCCAGGTTCGATATGCTGAAGCACCAGGCCTTCTACCTGTGCCCGGAAGGGAAACTGCACTTCGTACTGAAAATAATCCATCCAGTTGGTGAGGTCATCTGCGGCGGGTTCTTTCATCATGATGGCCAGGATGCGGGCGGCCTGATCATCCTGTTCGGGATCTCCCCAGAAATATTGATGAAAGAGCCTGCGCTGGAGGGTCAGCACCTCCTGTTCCGTATCCCGTGGCACGCAAGCCTTGAGGGCCTCTTCCTCGAATTCAAAACGGGTAAAGCTGCCGTACTCTTCCTCACAGGCGTATTGCACGTAAGAGGCCGGTAAGCCCTGAAGGGTCGGGCTGTCCAGTTCCACCAGGTAGAAAATGGTTTCTCCGTCGGTATAGGCCTCCAGTACACGGCCCTGCCAGCCCAGGGTATGAAGCGCGGGGAATTTCCTGTCGGGATGCAGGCTGGCGGTTACCTCCACAGAACTCCCTGCCGGGAAGCGGGGATTTTCCACGGCCGACCAGTATTCCTCCTCCTCCCAGTTGAAGTTCTGCTCATCGAAACCGCCGCTGAAAAGGAGGCCTTCCGATTCGTCGAGCATGTCCTCCAGGAAAGCATCTATCCTATTGCCGGCCTCCTCTTCTTCATCGAAAGCCAGCTCATCGGCCAGTGCGGTGAGCATGGGGGAAGGAAAACCTCGGCGGATGGAGTCTTCAAGAGCTGTTTTAAGCTGTTCCAGCAGATGCCGCAGGCTTCGCATATCTTCTGCTCCCTCTTCCGGGCTGCCCAGAAAGGCCTGCCTGCCGAAGGGAGAATTTTCCAGGGCTTTGCGCTCGTGCTTGAGGCGTTTGCGATAGTCTTTCAGCCCGGCATGCACGGTTTGCAGTAGTTCCAGCCCTTTCTCCGGGGCGACGGCAGTGGAGAGTTCATCGAGCTGTGCGGCCTGGAGCATGGAGAGTAGCTCGCCTTCTTCAAAGGCGCGTTCTATTTCCTCGGCAGAAGCCGCCGTGGTGGATTGCTGAAGCAAATGATAGGCGGTATCGCGGGCGGCCAGTTCTGCTTCGGTGGGAAAGAGGGCGAATTCATCCAGCCGCTCCAGGATCTGGCTGCGCAGCTGAGCATCGAAGCCGGCCTCGGGCCGGCTGGCGGACAAGGCGCGTTGGGCGAGCATCTCTTCATACAGGGGATGAAAAAGCGGGGCATTGGCCAGTTGTTCGCCCAGCAGTTGCATTTCTTCCAGGCTGGTGTCATCAAAATCCTTTAGCTGATGCATTTTTTCCAGCAGAGCCGCAATCTCCTGGCGAAGCTGGCCAATGGCCTCGGCCTGGCTCAGCATCTGCCTGCGGAATGACAGGTGGTGCCCGAGGATGCGCTGCCGAAGCTCCCCGAGTTGCCAGCGCCGTTCTTCGGCCTTGGCCATTGCTCTTTTTATCTTTTTATGCAGAGCCGCAGTTCGCTTGTTGTGATTATCGCTCATTTCACTAATTTACCAAAGGTTTTGCACCCCACCCAACAGAATTTTGCCGCGGGGCAAAACTTTTGGCATTAACGAGTGAGGTACATATACCGCTGCCGGTCGAGTTCGCGGAAGAAAGGGTCGGAAAGGTCCTTGATGAAGCGGATGCCTTCTCCGGTGGATTTCATTTCCGGCCCCAGGTTCTTGTCTACATTGGGAAACTTGTTGAAAGAGAATATCGGCACCTTGATGGCAAAACCACCGGGCCGGGCCTTGATGTCAAAATCCTTCAGCTTGTGAGTGCCCATCATCACCTTGGTGGCGATGTTCAGGTAGGGCACCTGATAGGCCTTGGCAATAAAGGGCGTGGTGCGGGAAGCCCGGGGGTTGGCCTCGATCACGTACACCTTATCGTCTTTTATGGCAAACTGTATGTTGATCAGCCCTTTGATCTTAAGCGCCTTGGCCAGTTTCTCGGTATATTCCACCATGTGGGTTACCGCATTTACGGAAAGGCTGTAGGTGGGCAGTACGGCTGAGCTGTCGCCGGAGTGGACGCCGGCCGGTTCGATATGTTCCATAATACCCATGATGTGCACTTCGTCGCCGTCGCAGATGGCGTCGATCTCTGCTTCCTTGGCGCGCTCCAGGAAGTGGTCGATCAGTACGCGGTTGTCGGGGAGGTGTTTGAAGATACTCAGCACGTGATCTTCCAGTTCCTGGTCGTTGATGACGATGCGCATGCGCTGGCCCCCCAACACATAGGAGGGGCGCACCAGTACGGGATAGCCGGTGCGTTTGGCCACGGCCAGGGCTTCATCGGCATTAGTGGCCGTTCCGTAGTTGGGGTAGGGGATCTCCAGTTTCTTGAGCAGGCCGGAAAAGGCGCCGCGGTCTTCCGCCATGTCCATGCTGGGGAAGTCGGTGCCGATGATCTTGATGCCCCGCTCATGCAGTTCCCTGGCCATCTTCAGGGCGGTCTGGCCGCCGAGCTGAACGATGACGCCTTCCGGCTTCTCCAGTTCCAGGATCTCTTCGAGGTGTTCCCAGAATACCGGTTCGAAGTACAGCTTGTCGGCCATGTCGAAATCGGTGGAAACCGTTTCCGGGTTGCAGTTGATCATGATGGACTCGTAGCCGGTTTCCTTAATGGCGATCAGGCCATGCACACAGCAGTAGTCAAACTCGATGCCCTGCCCGATGCGGTTGGGCCCGGAGCCCAGGACGATGATCTTTTTTTTATCGGTGGGAATGCTCTCGTTCTCCCGGTCGAAGGTGGAATAGTAGTAGGGCGTCTGGGCTTCGAATTCGGCGGCGCAGGTATCCACGATCTTGTAGGTCCGGCGGATGCCCAGTTTTTTGCGTTGTGCCGCCACTTCTTTTTCCTCTCCGCGCATCAGCCAGGCGATCTGGGCGTCGGAGTAGCCTACTTCCTTGAGTTCGCGGAAGAAATCCTCGGGGATATCTTCGGGGACGTTATAACGCTGAAGCTGCTGTTCCATTTTCACCAGGCGCTTGATCTGGCGGATGAACCAGGGGTCGATGCGGGTGAGCTTGTGGATGGTCTTTTCCGGAACTCCCAGCCGCAGGGCGTCCTTGAGGCGGAAGATGCGGTCATCATAGGCGGTTTCCAGGCGCTCCAGTATATCTGCGGTGCGGATCCATTCTTTCATGTCGGCGCCCAGGCCCATGCGGTTGTTTTCCAGTGACTGGCAGGCTTTCTGCAGGGCTTCCAGGAAGTTGCGCCCGATGGCCATCACTTCGCCCACGGACTTCATCTGCAGGCCCAGGGAGTGGTCGGCGCCGTGAAATTTCTCGAAATCCCAGCGGGGCATTTTGACGATCACATAGTCCAGCGTCGGCTCGAAATAGGCAGAGGTGGTTTTGGTGATCTGGTTTTTCAGTTCGTCCAGGGAATAGCCGATGGCCAGCTTCGCGGCGATCTTGGCAATAGGGTAGCCGGTGGCTTTACTGGACAGAGCCGAGGAGCGGGATACCCGCGGGTTGATCTCGATGACGATGAGGTCTTCCGTTGCGGGGTTAATGGCGAACTGTATATTGCAGCCGCCGGCGAAGTTGCCCAGAGAGCGCATGGCCAGAATGGCCTCGTCACGCATCTGCTGATAGGCCGTATCCGACAGGGTCATGGCCGGCGCCACGGTGATGCTGTCGCCGGTGTGGATGCCCATGGGGTCAAGGTTTTCCACCGTACAGATGATGACCACATTATCCTTGGCGTCGCGGAGCAGTTCGAGCTCAAACTCTTTCCAGCCCAGCACCGCTTTTTCCACCAGTACTTCATGGGTAGGCGACATACTCAGGCCTCGGCGCAGGGCGGGGTCGAAGTTCTCCTCCTTATGTACAAAGCCACCGCCGGAGCCACCAAGGGTATAAGAAGGGCGGATAACCAGAGGGAAGCCTATTTCCTGTGCCGCCTCCTTGCCTTCCAGAAAGGAATTGGCGATGCGGGAAGGGGCCACGTTGAGCCCAATATCGATCATATGCTTGCGAAAGGCCTCCCGGTTTTCCGTCAGCTCGATGGCCTCGAGGTCTACTCCGATCAGGCGTATCTTATATTTTTCCCAAACCCCCTGATCGCCGGCCTCGATGGCCAGGTTGAGGGCGGTCTGCCCGCCCATGGTGGGCAGCACGGCGTCGATCTGGCGTTCTTCCAGCACCTGTATGATGCTTTCCACCGTCAGCGGCAGCAGGTAGATGTGGTCGGCGGTGACCGGGTCGGTCATGATGGTCGCCGGGTTGTCATTGATGAGTGTTACTTCTATACCCTCCTCGCGCAGGGAGCGGGAGGCCTGAGAACCAGCGTAATCAAACTCGCAGGCCTGCCCGATGATAATGGGCCCACTTCCAATGATGAGGACGGACTGGATAGACTGATCTTTCGGCATTTGATCGTAAAGGTTTGTGTTAAGCGGCATGCGGCCCGGCCTTGGTCTGGGAAGGGCAATTTGCCGGCCTCTAATTCTGTTGCCGGCGGGCTGAGCACACTAGCCATTTTTGTCAAATCGCCTGCAAAGATACAATAGCAAAGGTAGCTTTCAGAATATGAGGAGGAAGAAATTTATAAAGGTGAAAGGTAAAACCGAAAAAGGTAAAAAGGATAAAAGGTAAAATGACAAAGGCCTAAGATAAAGGTAATAGAGGGGCAGGGAATGGCAAAGGGCTGAAAATAAAAGGCATCCGGCCGGAAGCCAGGCAAGGGGCCCTTTTACATTTTGCGGTTTCGCCTTTTGCGGTTTTACCTTTTCTACTCCACTACTTCCACCTCCAGGGTGCCGGTGTAGTACTCCATATCGGCCAGGATGGAAAGGGTGTCGCTGCGCTCCACCAACCGTTTTTTCTTGACCAGGTACAGCTTATTCGTGCCCAGAGTGAGGGGCTCTATTTTGGCAGCCGGAATGCGGTAGGTGTCTCCCGGCGAGGGCCCCTGCAGGTTGATGGTGGAGGCCCGGTTGTGCTCATCACTGAATAATAACACCATACTTTCATTCTTTTCCAGCCTTCCGCCGGGAGCGGAAAGGGCCATTCCTTTGCTTTTACTCGCCTGGCCTCCCTGCACGCTGAAGGTGTCGATGGGCGTCATTGAAAGGGCGAATTCCCTTACCGTTCCGGAAGCAGGCTGAAAGCGAAAGGGGAAGCTTTCCGCATAGCTTGCCTGCCGCTCGATGGTGTAGCGTATGGTTCCACCCGGCAGCTGGCGGGATTCCATGGCGCTGCCCTGGAAAGCCACACCGGAGGCGAAGGCCCTGGGCATGGCGGTTCCTATGCTGTCTCCCTCGAAAAAAGAAGCGTGCGCTTTGACCTGCTGTTCGGCCTCGAGATAGCGTACGAAGAATTCCGCGAAGAGGTGAGGAGGGGCGGGTTCCTTTTTTTCACTCTTACAACTGCTGAACAGGCAGGCGGCGCTGAGCGCGATGGCAGCTCCTATAGTAATTATGTTTTTCATTCCGTGCTTTGTTTTTCGGCAGACAAATATACGGGAATTGTCATTTTCTCCACCATTATCCGGACGATGTCAGCCAAAGGACTTAACCCACATCCTTTGCATTTCGACAGGAAGCGTTATATTTGGGCCTTACGTTACTGATGATTAAAAAAGAAGCACTGGCCAATCCCACCAGGAACTAAATCAGAAACCTGACTTTTGAAAAAAAACGGATGCAATACAGCCGCTCAATTTTTCTATTTTTGAGCTTGAAAAGGTGGCGTTTGTTCCCACCTGTTGCAAAAGGGCGTGCGTGGGCTAAATTATGGCGGCCCGCGCCTTCCTGCATGTTTTTCTGAAAGGAGGTTAAAATTTTTTTAACATTTTGCACTGGCCTGGAAACCATTGGCTTTAAGTCGAAATTTTAAAACAGGAAATTTTATGAAAACCATGAATCGCAGAAGTTTTCTCAAGCGCAGCATTTCAACCGGACTTTCCATGTCGT
>CAYVVK010000002.1:24679-38482 GCA_964454855.1 uncultured Phaeodactylibacter sp.
ATGGCACGTTATTTACTCTTATTTTTTTCACTCCTGATCACTGGAGCAGGCGCCATAGCGCAGACCTCGCTGCAGGGTAAGGTTACAGACCAAGAAACGGGCGAGCCCATCCTCTTTGGTTCAGTAGCCATTTTCAAAAACGGGGTGTTGATGACCGGAACGGAGACCGACTTCGACGGTAACTATAGCATCACGGAGATCGACCCCGGTACGTACGATGTAGAGGTCAGCTACGTCGGTTATGCCAAGCAGCGCGTCACCGGCGTGAAGGTGCTGGCAGGTAAAGCCAACCGCCTGGACATAGAGATGAGTTCGGAGGGCGTCGTGCTGGACGAGGTGGTGGTCACCGAGTACCGTGTCCCACTCGTCGAGCAGGATAATACCACCTCCGGCTCGGTCATTACCAGTGACCAGATCAAAAACCTGCCCACGCGTAACATCAACGCCCTGGCGGCCAACACCGCCGGCCTGGCTTCCGCCGATGAAGGGGATGCCATCGCCATCCGCGGATCGCGCAGTAACGCGACTGACTACTATGTAGACGGAATCCGGGTACGGGGCAGCCTCATTCCGGAATCGGAGATCGACCAGCTGCAGGTCATCACCGGCGGTATCGAGGCCCAATACGGAGACGTGACCGGCGGCATCATCTCCATCACCACCAAGGGGCCTTCCAGCCAGTTCTCGGGCGGTGTCGAGGTGGAGACCTCCCGCTATCTCGACCCCTATGAGCAAAGCCTGGTAGGCTTCAACCTCAGCGGGCCCATCCTGCAGCGGGTGAATGCCGATGGCAATAAGGAGTCGGTACTGGGCTTTCGCATCGCCGGCCGCCTGACCGACCAGCTGGACGATGACCCTCCTGCGGTCAACGTTTTCCGCATCAGGGATGATAAACTGGCGGAACTGCAGGCCAACCCGGTTATTGAAAGAGGAGGCAACTCGCTCGTGGCCGCTGACTTCCTCGCCGACGAGGACGTGCAGGCCCTGGACTACCGCCCCTTCGAGGCGCGGCAGCGCTATGACCTCACCGCCAAGCTCGATGCGCGCCTGAGCAAGGCCATAGACCTCTCCTTTACCGGCGCCTACAGCGACACCGAGAACCAGTTCACGCCCAGCGGCAATAATATTAGCTGGCGTGTGCTCAACAGCCACAACAACCCTACGGCTCACAACACCACTTACCGGGGTAACTTCCGCCTGCGCCACCGCCTGGGCGGCGCTTCCTCCGGAGGCGAGGGTGACGGCAGAGGGGCACTTATACAGAATGCCAGTTATACCCTGCAGTTCGGTTATGAAAAGACGCTTTCCGAAGTGTCTGACCCGCGCCACCAGGATAACCTCTTCAACTATGGTTACATAGGCGATTTCCAGCAGGAGTGGGTGCCTACTTACGATTTTGCCAGGCTGGGTTTTGACACGCTCACCGGGAATTTCTACGTACCCCACATCGATTATCAGCAGGTACTTACCGGCTATAATCCGGACCCCAACATCAACCCGGTGCTGGCCAATTACAATAATGCCCTGGATATTCAGGATGGCGAGAACCTGCCCGCCAACATCGATGCCTTTCTGACCAATAACGGCCGTGTGATCGGCGTATACAACGACTCCTGGGGCTTCCACACCAACGTGGGCACCGTCTATAACCTCTTCCAGGAAACCAATAATGACCTTTATACCTTCCAGGCCAGGACTTCCTTTGACCTCGTGCCGGGAGGGTCTGATAAAGGCCGCCACAGCATTCAGCTGGGGGTATGGTACGAACAGCGCACCAACCGATTATATGATATCAACCCCCGCGCCCTCTGGCAGGCCGCCCGTCAGCTGGCCAACAACCACATCCAGGGTATTCCCTTCGATGACCAGGGTAACCCGCTGACCGACACGCTCTTCATAGACACACTGGGCACCATACAGGGCTCTCCGCTGCTCGGCCCGCGTTTCGACGTGGCTATCGCCGAGGGCGCCGATGCGCTTTTTTACAAGCGCGTGCGGGAGATGACCGGCCAGAGCCTGAAGGATTTCGTCAATGTCGACGGCCTGCGCCCCGAAGACCTCAGCCTGGACATGTTCTCCGCCAAGGAGCTCAATGACTTCCAGGATGTGGGGCTGGATTACTACGGATATACCTACCTCGGGGAAAACTTCGACGGCACCTTTGATGACTTCTTTACCGCTACAGACCCGGAGACCGGAGTTCGCACCTTCCCGGTAGCTCCCAACCGGCCCATCTATGGCGCTGCATACATACAGGATAAATTCACCTTCAAGGATATCATCTTCCGCCTCGGCCTGCGCGTCGACCGCTATGATGCCAATACCAAAGTGCTGAAGGACAACTACTCGCTGTACGAGATCCTCGGCGCCGACGAATACCATGGTATCTTCGGTGGAGAGCGCCCCGGCAATATCGGAGACGATTACAAGGTATATACTACCGACGACTCCGGCGAAGAGGTGCTGGCCTACCGCGACGGCGACCAGTGGTTCCAGGCTAACGGCAACCCGGTGAACAATGCCGCCCTGATCTTCCAGGGAGGGGTGGTCAACCCGGTATATAAGAACGAAGAGGTGCGCAACGGCAACCTGGCCTACATTCAGCAGCGTGGTTTCGAGACCAGCGCTTCTTTCGAGGATTATGAAGTGCAGGTGAACTATATGCCTCGCCTGGCCTTCTCTTTCCCCATATCGGATGAGGCCAACTTCTTTGCACACTACGACATTCTGGTGCAGCGGCCGCCTTCCAATACCATCGCTACACCGATCGACTATTTCTATTTCCTCGACCGGGGCAACCAGGTCAGAAACAACCCGAACCTGAAGCCGGAGCGTACGATCGACTACGAGGTGGGTTTCCAGCAGAAGCTGTCCAATACCTCTGCCCTGAAGATCGCTGCTTACTACAAGGAAATGCGTGATATGATCCAGAGCCGCATTTTCTTCCCGGTACCGGTAGTGGGCCGCTATACCACTTACGACAACCAGGACTTTGGTACGGTTAAAGGTTTCTCCTTCCAGTACGATCTCAGAAGAACGGGCAACCTTTCGCTGAACGCCAACTACACCCTGCAGTTTGCCGATGGCACCGGTTCCGACGCCAACTCCCAGCGAGGCCTGAGTTCCCGTGGCGTGATCCGGACGCTTTTCCCGCTCAACTTTGATGAGCGCCACCGTATCGTCGCTAACCTGGACTACCGGTACAGCAGCGGCAGCAAATACACCGGACCGCGCATTCTGGGCGCCGATATCTTTGCCAATGCCGGCTTCAATCTGCAGACGATCGCTGTTTCCGGCCGGCCCTATACTGCTTCCCAGCGGCCGGAAGTACTCGGCGGCTCCGGTACTGTAGGTTCCATAAACGGCGCCCGCAAGCCCTGGAACTTTACGCTCAACATGCGGGTGGACAAGAACTTTAACCTCGGCAACCAGTTGGGCCTCAACATCTACTGCCGGATCTCGAACCTGCTGGACCGCCGCAATATACTCGGCGTATACTCCGCTACCGGTTCTCCGGAAGACGATGGCTTCCTGCGTTCCGCCAACGGCCAGGACCAGCTGCAGACCATCGCCAACTCCCTGCGGGACCCGGCTGCCTATTTGGCCTCCTATCAGTGGGCTATCCTCAACCCGAACTTTTTCAGCCTGCCACGCAGGATCTATGTGGGAGCTATTTTTGACTTTTAATACTAGGGCGCCTGTCGAAAGAAGCCTGGCCTGAGGGCTGAGCTTCTTTGCGGCAGCCCCTCTGTTTAACCATAAATTCATTTTAAAACTATTGTGCTATGCGTAAATTCTTACTAAGCTTATTGGGGGTCGTGTTTGCAGTGGCTATAGCTTCTGCACACATCAACCCCGATCAGTCGCAAGCCGAACCCAATAAAAGGAACGACAAGGTCAATTTCAGGGAAAATTGCAACCCTGCCAAAGCACAGGTCGACCAGGATGTCAACAACGTCCGGGCCCGCCTGACTACCGGCGGGGACGTTTGGTGGGACCTCAACGACGGGCGCTACGTGGTGCCCAAGGTGCCTCCCGGCGTGCCGGAAGCTTCCTCTATCTTCGCCGGGGCCGTCTGGCTCGGTGGCGTGGATGCTGCCGGCAACCTCAAAGTGGCCGCTCAGACCTATGGCCACTCCAGCAACCGTAATGACTTCTGGCCCGGGCCCTTGTTTCCGGACAAGGAAAATGAGGACGACCCCGACCCGGGCACCACCAATCAGGAACAGTGCGCCCAGTGGGATGACTTCTTCGAAGTATCCGGAGAAGAGATCGATGAACACATTGCGCTCTACCAGGAGGCCCTCAACCGGGGCGATACCTACGAGCCCAACTCCATCCCCAAGGGCGTACGCGGATGGCCGGGAAAAGGCAACCCCTTTTTCTCGGAGGTCAACGGCTTTGAACTGCCGAATACCGACCAGGGCCTGGCCGGCTTCTTCGACAACGACGGCGATGGCCTGTACAACCCGCAAAACGGCGACTATCCGGTCATCGAGATCAGAGGCTGCGATGCCCCGCAGTATCCGGATGAAATGATATTCTGGATCTACAATGACAATGGTAACATCCATACCCAGACCAACGCCGACCCCATTCAGATGGAAGTGCAGGTGCAGGCCTTCGGCTATGCCACCAACGACGAGCTCAACGACATGACCTTCCAGCGCTACAAGCTGATCAACCGGGCCATCGAGCCGATCGACAGTACCTTCTTTGCCATGTGGGTGGATCCCGACCTGGGGTGCTTTACCGATGACTACATCGGCTGCGACACCCTGCGGAGCCTGGCCTACGTGTACAACGAAGACGTGCTGGATGGGCAGAACGGCTGCGCCTGCCAGGGCGTAGTGACCTACTGCGATGAGGTGCCTATCCTTGGAGTGGACTACTTCCGCGGCCCGAACGGCCCGAAAGTGTTCGGCCCCGATGGTACGCTGCTTAACCCGGCCCGGGACGAAGAGGCCGATACCATCGTTGAGCTGGGAATGTCTGCCTTTACCTACTTCAACAACCCTAGTGTAGGCAACAACCCTCCGGGCACAGGCGACCCCGGTACGGCCACGCAATATTACAACTACCTGACCGGGAGCTGGGCCGACGGATCGCCCTTCACTTTTGGCGATGACGCCTACCAGGATGGCGAGCCTATCAACTATGCCTTTACCGAAGCTCCCGATGACCCCAATGGCTGGTCTATGTGTACGGCAAGCCTGTCAGAAGGTGACCGCCGGACCATTCAGGCCTCCGGGCCCTTCCGCCTCGACCCGGGTGCCACCAACGAGCTGATCATCGGTGTGGTATGGGTGGCCGACCAGGTGTACCCCTGCCCGAGCATCAGAAGGCTGCAGGAAGCGGATGATATCGCTCAGGCCCTCTTTGACAACTGCTTCGACATTACCGACGGCCCGGATGCCCCCGATATCGATATCATCGAACTGGACCGCGAGCTGATCCTCGTACTGACCAATGATACGACCACTTCCAATAATGCTTTCGAGGCTTATGCAGAAGTGGGCCTGGAAATTCCCCCTCTGGCGGATGACAGCCTCTACCGCTTCGAAGGGTATAAAATATATCAGCTCAACGGCCCGAACATCGGCCTGAGCCCGGAGAATGTCAACGACCCGTCTCGCGCCCGCCTGATCTTCCAGGTGGACATCGAGAACGGCGTTCAGAAGATATTTAACTGGTCTCCGGCCACGGATGCCCCGGTTGAAGAGACTTACTACGTACCTGAACTGAGAGTAGACGGCAGAGACAACGGCATCCGCCACACCTTCCGCGTGACGGAAGATGCTTTTGCCGATGAAGACCGCCGCCTGGTCAACCACAAGAAGTACTACTTCGCTGCGGTGGCCTATGCCTTCAACGAGTATGAAGAATTTGACCCGATAGAGATCATCGGGCAGCGGGAACCCTACCTGGAGGGCCGGAGAAATATCGGCCCGGAAGGTGACGGTTTGCCCTATACGGCCATTCCCCGCCCGATCCTGGACCGCCAGCTAAATGCGGAATACGGAAGTGGTGCGGTCATTACGCGAGTCGACGGACTAGGCACCGGCAATAATTTCCTGGACCTGGACGTAGACACCCGCGCCGCACTGGAAGATGCCTTCACCAAGCAGGAAAAATCCCTTGGCCAGCTCACCTATTCTGAAGGCCGCGGGCCGATCACCATTCAGGTGTTTAACCCCATCGATGTGCAGGACGGCGAGTTCGAACTGCGCTTCATTGATAGTGATATGGAAGATGATGAGCTGGACGAAGACGCCAAATGGGTACTGACCAACCTGAATGATCCGAACTTCCAGATCCGTTCCGCCAAATCGATCGAGGAGCTCAACGAACAGATCATCCGCGAATTCGGCTTTACCGTATCCATCGGACAGGTGGCGGAACCCGGAGAGCAGGCAACGCAGGAAAACGGCTATATCGGGGAGGAGATCGCTTATTTCGAGGAAGGAGCCCAACCCTGGTATTCCTTCATTCCGGAAGGAACCGACCTGTTTCCCTTTGCCATTGATGATGCCCTGTTTGATTACTTCGCTACCGGGCCCAACCAAAAGGACGAGAAGATCGATCCGGCAGGCGGCCTCACTCAGTACGCCAGTGACCCGATGATGCCCTACTTCCTGTTGAACTGGGAGGCTCGTGACCTGGGCGGCCTGAATAATGACGCCACCTTTATCAATCCGGTACTGGTCAACTCGGCAAGCGCCATCGTCCGCAACCAGCTGGACCTGGAAGACCTCAATAATGTCGATATCGTATACACGTCCAACAAAGGCCTGTGGAGCCGCTGTGCGATCGTTGAGACAGCCAACCGCTTCTACACAGAAGCCGGCCTGGAGACGGAAGGCGGCGTGAAGCAGTTCGACCTGCGGGCTTCCCCCTCGGTAGGCAAAGACGATGCCGACGGAGATGGCCTGCCTGACCCGGACGGCGCCGTGGATGAAGACGGAGACCCCTTGATGGGTATGGGCTGGTTCCCCGGTTATGCGGTAGACGTGGAGACCGGCCAGCGCCTGAACATCTTCTTCGGAGAGAACTCCGTATATGATGGTTCCATCCAGCCGGGCGCCTTCACGGAGGGAGCTACCGGCCGCGACATGATGTTTAACCCGACCAGCCAAGTGCTGCTGAATACTCCGGACCTGTTCAGTACCCTGCCTTATGGCTATTATCTGGGAGGGCAGCATATGGTTTATGTGACCAGGCAGCCCTATGATTCCTGTGCTACCTTCCAGCGTTTCCTCGCGCCCAGCCCGAGTGCGCTGACAAAGGCAAGAGCGCTGCGGGAGCTGACCTGGGCCGGTATGGCTATGGTGGATGATGAAACGAGGATGCTGCCTTACAGCCAAGGCCTCATCCCGGCTGATGCCGTGGTCAAGGTAAGGGTGAACAACCCCTACCAGGTGGAAACGGGCGACCAGCGCACCGGCTCCGGTGCGAATAACTTCCACCCCATGTATTCCTTCCGCATCGAAGGGAAGCAGGCCACTGAGCTGACAAGCGCTCAGGTGGAGAACGCGCTCGATGAGATCAACGTCGTTCCCAACCCCTACTACGGCTTCTCCGATTATGAAACTTCACAGTTTACCACGGTTGTAAAGATGACGAACCTTCCCGCTCAGTGCACCGTCACCATCTATACGCTGGAGGGTAAGTTTATCCGTCAGTACATCCGCGATGAAGTAGGCATGGTGCCCGAAGGGAACAACCGGGCCGTCAACCGCCAGCAGATCAACCCGGCCCTGGAATGGGACCTGAATAACAACAAAGGCATTCCGGTGGCCAGTGGAGTTTATCTGATCCACGTCGCAGCAGAAGGGCTGGGAGAGCGGACCATCAAGTGGTTCGGCGTCAACCGCGAGTTTGACCCCTCCGGCCTGTAAGCCGTGCGGTAATCTTTATTTTCTGATAAAATACAGAGGCCGTGCTCCGGAGCTTCGGCTCCGGAGCGCTCCTCCAAAAAACAGACTATATGAATAAGCTTATTTACCTAATAATGTCATGCGCTCTGGTATGGGCGGTTGCCGGGCCTGCCACGGCAGGCAACCCGGACCGCCAGGGGGAAGCAGGAGCAGCCCAGTTGTTGCTCAACCCCTATGCCCGGAGCGCGGGACTTCATACCATGACCGCCTCCATCGTTTCGGGAGTAGAAGCCATGCGGGTGAATATCGCCGGCCTATCCCGTATCAACAAGACCGAGGTACAGCTCGGCCATGCGGTTTATCTGCAGGGCACCGATATCCGGCTCAACGGCATCGGCGTGGCACAGCGGGTGGGGGAGAGCGGTGCTTTCGGCATCAGCCTGATGTCCGTTGACTTCGGAGACATCCGGGTCACTACGGAAGACCAGCCGGAAGGCACAGGGACTACTTTTTCGCCCAATTTCTTCAATATCGGCTTCGGCTATTCGCATACTTTCGAAAACAAAGTATCTGTGGGTGTGCTTTTCCGGGGCGTTTCCGAGTCCATCCAGGATGTGAGCGCCTTCGGTTTTGCCATCGACGCCGGTGTGCAGTATGTCACCGGCCCGCAGGATAACTTCAAGTTCGGGATCTCACTGCGCAATATCGGTTCTCGTATGCAGTACGGCGGGCAGGGCTTGTCTACTCAGGGGCCGGCGCCTAACGGCGGAGGCTACGAGCTGACCTACAGCCAGCGCGCCGCAGACTTCGAACTTCCTTCCATGCTGAATATGGGCCTTTCTTACGATTTCCTTTTCGCCGACAAGCACCGCCTGACGGCACTCGGAAACTTCACCTCCAACTCCTTTTCTCAGGATCAGGTGGGGGCTGGCCTGGAATACTCCATGGGTGAGGTATTTCAGCTGCGCGGTGGCTACCGCTACGAATTCGGCCAGGACAATGAGATCGAAGCGCCGATCTATACGGGCCTGAGCGCCGGCGCTTCCGTTTCCGTGCCTCTGAGCAAGGAGAACAAGAATGTCCGTTTTTCCATCGATTATGCCTACCGCAACACGAAGATCTGGGACGGCACTCATAATATCGGTATTCGTTTCAATATTTAAGCCCGATTTCAGGAGCAGGCGCCGCCTGCTGCACATATGGACTTGAATTTTTCGTTGAATATCGTTATTTTTGTACGGCAACATAAGGCAAGAACGTTTCTGCATGGTTTTGCGGAAGCGTTCTTGCCTTTTATACTCAAAAAGGGAAGGTGTTCTGGTAACACAGGCCTTTCCGCCAATGAGTATGAGATAAAGCTGGGAAGCTTACCCCTTTTTCTCGTTGCCAGAACCAAAGATTGAGTAAGGAAACATTTCGCAGCAGAATAGCGTAATTTTCTACAGCTATCCTGGCTATGCGGTGCACTTCAGGCACCCGGATAGCCTTTTTATCTTAAACTCTTATTTCCGCACTCAAGCTGGTACGATCCTGCTCTGGCCAGTAGCCAGGCACCAGGAGGGTAAGCGGTATATTGTTCAAGAAAAAATGAATTGTTATGTCTAGATTTAATTATCTGACGAAGGAAGGCTACAACAGGCTGAAGGCCGAACTGGATGAAATGAAAACCGAAGGGCGTGAAGAAGTCGCAAAAGCCATCGCTGAGGCCCGCGAAAAGGGCGACCTTTCGGAAAATGCGGAATACGATGCCGCCAAAGACGCGCAGGGCATGCTGGAGATGAAGATCAACGAACTGGAAAAGGTCCTGGCCAATTCCCGGATACTGGACGAGAGCCAGCTCGACAGCTCCAAGGTTACCGTGCTCTCCAATGTGACCATTAAGAATAAAAAGACAGGCAAAAAAGTGAAGTACAAGCTTGTCTCGGAATCAGAAGCGGATCTGAAAGCCAAGAAAATTTCCGTAAGCTCTCCTATGGGAAGGGGGCTGCTCGGCAAGGCCATTGGTGACGTCGCAGTGGTCGAAACGCCCGGTGGCAGCCTGGAATTTGAGATCGTCGATATTTCCCTATCCTAAGAAGTGTAAAGATGGCAACTATTTTCACTAAGATCGTCAACGGAGAAATTCCCGCCCACAAAGTGGCGGAAACGGAAGACTATCTGGCATTTCTGGATATCAACCCCCTCGCCAGGGGGCATACGCTGGTCATTCCCAAAGAAGAGACCGACTATATTTTCGATATTGAGGACAAACACCTGGCAGGCCTGATGGCCTTCTCTAAACGGGTATCCCGCGCCATTGAGGCGGTAGTACCCTGCGAGCGCATCGGCCTGTCGGTGATCGGCCTGGAGGTGCCTCATGCCCATATCCATCTCATCCCTATCAACAAGGTGGAAGATATGAGCTTTACAAAAGAAAAGCTGTCCGTAGAGGAGGAAGAACTGGCCGAACTGGCTTCGGAGATCCGTAAGCACTATCAGCCGTCCTGACCTTTTACCTTTTTCGTTCCGGATTGTCTTTCAGGAAGCTGCTCCAGTCGTTATATCGCTTTTTACCACTCAGTATGCTGTTGGACTGATAGAAGTGGCAAACAGCGGTGCCCAGAGCGTCGGTGGCGTCCATGTAGTAATCATCCAGCTTGAAATCCAGGATATTGCTGAGCATGGCGGCCACCTGTTCTTTGGAGGCATTGCCATTGCCTGTGACGGACTGTTTGATCTTTCTGGGGGAATATTCCGTGATGCGCACCCCTTTGGTAATGGCGGCAGCAATAGCCACGCCCTGTGCTCTGCCGAGCTTTAGCATCGACTGAGGGTTCTTTCCAAAGAAGGGCGCCTCAATAGCCACTTCCTTTGGCTGGTAGATATCGATAATGCTTTGCAGCCGAACAAAGATGTGTTCCAGCTTGTCCTGATGGCTTTCCAGTTTTTTCATATAGATGCACCCCATATCGAGCAGGCGCATCTCTTTCTTCTCCACTTCGATGACGGCATAGCCCATGATATTGGTGCCGGGGTCGATACCTAGAAGGCGGTAATTAGGTTCTTCCTTTTTCAAGCCGGTAATTTAATGGTTCAAGTTTCGGGCCATCTCATCCCCGGAGCAAAACGCAATACGCAGACTCTGAGCTCCGCAAGAGGGCTGGATAGAGGCAGATTGATGGCCCACCACTTCTTACAGCCGCGCTCAGAGCCTGTCGGGGGTTCCATACTGCAAAGTACCCTTATTAAACGAAGTAAACAAATGCTTTCAATGCTTTTGTTTTGGAGGTAAAAAAAGAGGACATGCGAATCGGCCGCTCCAGGAGGGTTAATTCTTTGCTAAACTGGGCCATCAAGGGCACAATTTCGGCCTTACTGTTGTTTGCCATTTACAGACAGGTGTTCGAGAGTGCCAGCATGCCCTCCCTCCTGGAGGCCTGGCAAGAGCTGAACTGGCAGCAACAATGGCCTTATCTGGCTTTTGTATTGTTGTTGCTTCCGGCAAACTGGGCTTTGGAAAGCCTGAAATGGCAGGCTCTTTTGGCCCCTTTCTGGAAGATTCCCTTTGGGAAAGCCCTCAGGGCAATATTGGCAGGCGTTTCCGTCTCGTTATTCACCCCCAACCGGGTAGGAGAGTACGGCGGGCGCGTGTTGGCCGTACCGGCGCGTTACAACTGGCAGGCCTTGATGGCCACGCTCGTCGGCAATTATGCTCAGTTACTGGTGCTCTTGAGTGGGGGCCTTCTCGGCGCCATTCATCTTATAGGAGAATACCAGGAAAACTGGCGCTGGCTGACGGATGGCCTGTGGTGGCTGAGCCTGGCCTTCCTGGCGGTTGCGTATTTTTTCTTTTTTAATATGCACTGGCTGGCGGGAGCTGTGCGCCTGCTGCCGCTACCGCGTAAAATGCTGCGCTTCTTTTTGATGATCTGCCAGTATGAACCCCGGCAACTCAGCCTGGCCATAGGGCTGGCGGCACTGCGATATGGAATTTACTGTACGCAGTATTACCTACTGGCCTTGTTTTTCGGCATCGAGGCTCCCGCGGGGGCAGCATTTGCCGGCATTGCCACGATATTTTTAATACAAGCCAGCGTACCATTGCCGCCGGTGATCGGCCTGCTGGCGCGAGGGGAGGCCGCCCTCGCTATATGGGGGCAGTTCAGTGATAATGAGCTGGCCATATTGGCCGCTACATTCGCACTGTTTATAATAAACCTTTGCTTGCCCTCGTTACTTGGAATGGCTTTCATCGTCAAAATCAACGTACTAAAATCATTAGGATATGAAACCGAAGTTTTTGAGAACGAGTCTATTAAGCAGCTTGCTGATTCTTCTCATGGCTTTCACTCCACCCGAAAACCCTGAATGGAGAGCCACAGACACCACCCGTATCAACGGGCAGGAAATGCCCAGCCCATGCAAGATGGACAACGAAAGTTTCCAGGATGGAGAAACCATGACGTACAAACTGTATTACAACTGGAATTTTGTCTGGCTGGCTGCCGGCGAGGTAACCTTCCGGGTCAGGGAGAAAAAAGACCAGTACCACGTCTCTGCCTATGGCAGCACCTATAAATCCTACGAGTGGTTTTACAAGGTGCGTGATAAATACGACACTTACATCGATAAGGAGACCCTGCTGCCAGTGATATCCATCCGCGACGTCCACGAAGGCAAATACCGGCTCTACGATAAAGTGACCTTTGACCAAAACCGCAATAAGGCCTTCTCCCTGAGGGGCAAATCCAAGGAGGTGGCAGAACTGGCCGAATACGATATCGAAGGCTGCATGCACGATGTGCTGTCTATTATATACTACACCCGAAACATCGACTTCAAGGATTACAAGCCAGGCACGCGGCTACCCATTAAGATCTTTATGGACAAGGAGGTCTGGCCCTTGAAAGTGGAGTATCTGGGCCAGGAAAAAGATGTGAAAGTAAAAGGGCTGGGGCACTTCAATACCATCAAGTTCAGCCCGGAAGTCATTTCCGGCTATGTGTTCGGGGAAGGTGGCGCGGCCATGACCGTCTGGGCTTCTGACGATAAGAACAAAATTCCGCTGATCATCGAATCTCCGGTTTCCGTGGGCTCGGTGAAAGCGGTGCTCAAGGAATACAAGGGCCTGCGCTACGGCCTCGAATCGGAAGTAGGTAAGTAGGCGGCTTCCGGGAAATTCGGAAATTAAGGCCTTAACAGCAGGATTATCAGTACTTTTGACTGGTAATCCTGTTTCAATTTATACCCTATGCTAAAAAGAATTTTTGCCATTTTCGGGATCATCGCCGTCTTCGGGCTGGGCGCCTGGCTGGCCAGCTGGTACTACCAGCAAAAAACCGAAGAGCGGATCGAAAGCCAGTCGACGGTACTGCTGGAAAAAGTCAATCAGGTGCGCAAACTGGTCACCGTAGAGGGCAACTTCACTGAGCTGTACGATGAAACCAACATCCGGAATTTCACGATCTACGTACCCATGCCCAGCACCTGGTCCTTTTCTAAAAAGGCCATTCTCAAGGTGACAGGCAAGGTGCTGGTGGGCTACGATATGGAAAAGATCGCCCTTACCGTAGACAGCACCCAACGGCAGATCATCCTCCGCAACCTCCCCGAGCCGGAGATCCTCTCCGTCGACCATCAGGTGGAATACAAAAACCTGGAGGAAAGCTTTTTCAACAGCTTCACCCCCGAAGATTATACCCGCATCAACAAGAACGCCAAGGCCGTACTGCGCGAAAAAGCCCTCGAAAGCCGCCTCATCGATGAAGCCCGCCGCGAAGGAAACCAGATGCTGGAGGTGATGCGCTTTATGGTGGAATCTGCCGGCTGGACGCTGGTGGTGGAGGGGGAAGGGATTCGGAGAGAGGGGGATTTGGAGACTTGGAGACTTGGTGACTTGGGGACTTGGGGGCTTGGGGACTTGGGGGCTTGGAGACTTGGGGGCTTG
>CAYVVK010000003.1:0-27017 GCA_964454855.1 uncultured Phaeodactylibacter sp.
AGCGCTTGGTAGGCGGTTTGGCGATATCGTGCAGGATGGCCGCCCAGCGCAGCCAGAGGTTGTGGGTTTTTTTACTCAGGTTATCCAGCACCTGCAGGGTATGGTAAAAATTATCTTTATGGGCCCTGCCCTGCCGCACTTCCACGCCCTGCAGGGCGGCCATTTCCGGGAAGATGAGTTCCAGCAAGCCGGTATCGAACAGAAGCATAAAGCCCACCGAGGGTTTATCGGCAAGGATGATCTTATTCAGCTCGGTGGTGATGCGTTCTTTGGAGATAATGTTGATGCGGTTTCGGTATTTGCTGATCGCCTCCAGGGTTTCGGGTTCTATTTCGAAATTCAGCTGGGTGGCAAAGCGGATGGCCCTCATCATGCGCAGTGGATCGTCGGAGAAGGTCCTGCCCGGTTCGAGCGGCGTTTTGATGATCTTGCTCTCCAGGTGTTCCAGGCCATCGAAGGGGTCGATAATGGAGCCGTAGTCTTCCCCGTTGAGGCTTACCGCAAGAGCATTAATGGTGAAATCGCGGCGGTTCTGGTCATCTTCCAGCGAACCTTCTTCTACGGTGGGCTTCCGGGAATCGGAGCGGTAGGACTCCTTACGGGCTCCGACGAATTCCACCTCCATATCCTTGTGCTTGAGCATGGCGGTGCCAAAACGCTTGTACACCGTAACTCTTGGAATGGGCCGCAGCCTGGCCGCCACATTCTGCGCCAGGCGAATACCGCTTCCCACGCAGACGACGTCCACATCTTTGGAAGGGCGGGCCAGCAGGCGGTCGCGCACGTAGCCACCCACCACATAGGCAGGGTAGCCCAGCTCTTCCGCCGTTTCACCAATGATCTCAAAAATCTTTCGCTCGTGGGGTTCGATATTAAAAACCAAGGGTTTAAGTTTTAATTTACCGGAGCTTCCATCTCGCTGTAATGTTCTTCCACCTGGCTGAGGACCTCGAACAGGATGGCCGGCTCCTCTTCGGTTACCAGCTGTTTGCGAAACTCCTTAATGTGCGGATAGCCGCGGAAGTAATTGGTATAGTGTCGGCGCATTTCCAGCACGCCCAGTTTCGGGCCCTTCCACTCCAGAGAACGGCGGAGGTGTTCCCTGGCGGCGCCTACCCGCTCGTGAATGGAGGGAGGCGGCAATAGCTCGCCGGTAGCGAAGTAGTGCTTGATCTCCCGGAATATCCAGGGATAACCAATACTGGCCCGGCCGATCATGATGCCATCCACGCCGTACCGCTCGCGGTATTCCTTTGCCTTCTGCGGGCTGTCGATATCGCCGTTGCCGAAGATGGGAATATGAATGCGGGGGTTTTCCTTGATCTTGCCGATCAGGGCCCAGTCGGCCTCCCCCTTATACATCTGCTTGCGAGTGCGGCCATGAATGGATAGCGCCTTGATGCCTACATCCTGCAGGCGCTCCGCCACATCCTCTATATACTTGGTGTGCTCATCCCAGCCCAGGCGCGTTTTTACCGTTACGGGCAGGCTGGTGGAGCGGACAACGGCATCCGTCAGTTCGACCATCTTGTCGATATCCTGGAGAATACCAGCGCCTGCCATTTTGCAGACGACCTTTTTCACCGGGCATCCGTAGTTGATGTCCAGCACTTCCGGCTGTGCTTCCTCTACGATCTCGGCGGCCCGCATCATGGAATCGTGCTCGGCGCCGAATATCTGAATGCCGATGGGGCGTTCGTAGTCGTAAATGTCCAGTTTCTGTAGGCTCTTTTCTGCATCCCGGATCAGGCCTTCGACGGAGATGAACTCGGTGTACATCATGTCACAGCCCTGCTCTTTGCACAGAGCGCGAAAAGGCGGGTCGCTGACATCTTCCATGGGTGCCAGCAGGAGCGGAAAATCACCAATCTCAACTTTACCGATTTTTACCATTCCTTGGGTGTAATTTCAACTCGCAAAAATAATCAAAAGGCCCGTAACGGAAGCAAAGGAAGGCCTTAATTGTTTAAATTAGCGGCCCGGTGAGTGTCCACAAAGGAGTACTTTGCGGCAAAATGCCAAATTCTGAGCCGGTTCACACCAGAAAAACGCATAACACAGCAAACAGTTCCCGGAAAGTTCATTTTACAGAATTATCATAAAAATATAGGCTCAGCTCAGAGAAAATTTTAATTTTACGAGCCGCTTGAGCGGTATATTCCGCAAAACGAAACTGTTCATTCCAACTCAATTGTTCATGGCCACTGGAATAATTGCCTGTTTCATCCTTGGTTACCTGTCCATCGTTTTTGAACACCCCCTTCGGCTCGACAAGACGGTTCCCGCATTAATTATGGCCGCCCTCTGCTGGGCCTTGCTGGCCATAGGTTTCAACAATGGCTGGCTAGCTGTTATCGACACGCACGAACACGTATACAGCCTCATGGACGCTGCCGGGCACGCACAGGGAGCCGCCGGGCACGCTGCCGAAGAAGGCTTTTCCAACACCTTACTTCACCACCTTGGCAAAACCGCCGAGATCCTCATCTTCCTTATCGGCGCGATGACCATCGTCGAGATCATCGACCTGCACCGCGGCTTTGAGGTCTTGAAGAACTATGTGCAAACCAAGAAAAAATCCAAGCTGCTCTGGATCGTGGGCACTCTGGGATTCATCCTCTCTGCCATCATTGACAACCTGACCGCTACCATAGTGCTGGTGACCCTGCTGCGCAAGCTGGTCACCGACAAAGAAGAACGGCTCTGGTTTGTAGCCCTGATCGTCATCGCCGCCAATGCCGGCGGGGCCTGGTCTCCTATCGGTGACGTGACGACCACCATGCTCTGGATCGGCAACAAGGTATCGGCCGGCGGCCTGATACAGTATCTTGTTTTACCCTCTATAGTGTGCTTTGCGGTGCCTTTTTTAGTGGCTACTACCCTACTTCCCCAGTTCAGGGGCAATATTTCCCTGGAGAGTGTGGAAGACGACCTGGAAGCACAGAGCCTGCTCAGCAGCCGCACCATGCTGTACCTCGGCCTGGGGGCCATTATTTTCGTTCCGGTATTTAAGGTATTGACCCACCTTCCTCCCTACATCGGCATGATGCTCAGCCTCGGAGTAGTTTGGCTGGTCTCCGAATACATCCATCCCGAAGAGGATTTCTCCGAATCCAGGCGGCACATGTTTTCCGCCCATAAGGCCCTGTCCCGCATCGAGATGTCCAGCATCCTCTTTTTCCTGGGTATCCTCATGGCCGTGGGGGCCATGGAAAGCCTGGTGTTTGGCACCGCCATGCAGGAGGGCGAACAGATACAGGTAGGTACCCTGCGTTATGTGGCGGAGTACCTCGACCGGGTCATTCCCAATCAGGACCTTGTGGTTATCTTCCTGGGCTTCGCCTCTGCTGTCATAGACAACGTGCCACTGGTGGCTGCCTCCATGGGTATGTACGATGTGCCCATAGATTCCAAACTGTGGCACTTCATCGCCTACGCCGCGGGAACGGGAGGAAGTATGCTGATCATCGGTTCTGCTGCCGGAGTGGCCGCTATGGGCATGGAACGCATCGACTTCATATGGTACCTGCGCAAAGTGGCCTGGCTGGCCTTCATCGGGTTTATCGCCGGTGCCGTAGCCTTTGTGGTGCTGGTGCCCTTTATCAGTGGCTAAGCCTGCCTCCTGCCGTTCTTGCAAAAGCCACAGAGGAAATCCACTGTGGCTTTTGTTGTCTACGTTTAAGGTTCTCTTAAATTTGCAGGGCCGAAAAACATGCTTTGCCCTTCGGCGATTATATCTTGGAACAACTTGAGCAAATACACATCTACTGCTATGAAGAAAATACTGGTTTACCTCAGCGTACTGGCCGCTACTGCCTGTTCTACCCACGAAAAGGAAGATATCCAGGGGACCTGGGAGGGCATTGCCGTTCTGGAAGATGAAACCCCTATGGCGATTGACCCCTCTGAGATCCGCATCTCTTTCGGAGATAAAAACAACTATGCGTACTCCAGCACCCTCAATTACAAGGAAGCAGGAACTTACTACCTAGATGGCAAGTACCTCTATACGACGGACACGCTCAACATGGCTTCTACGGAAAAGGCGGTGGAGATTGTCAAACTCGTAGAGGATTCCCTGGTCCTGAAAATGAACGATGGCGGCCGAAGCAGAATACTCCAACTGAAAAAGGTGAAGTGATCAGCGGGCTACCTGTCTAAAGTTGCACACTCTTGATAGCCAAAGAGTTGCGGATCACCTTAAGCTATTCCGACTTCCGCTTTCCGACTTCCGGCTTTGTCCAATGCTATATTGGTAGCCGATCAGCGCACGATGGCCACTCCATCGCGGCGAGGGTCGCCGGCAGCTTCCCAGGTGTTTTTCCTTCTCGCTACCGCCACTGCCTTCTCCATTGGTGGCCGTCAGGCTGACGGCATTTCCCGCCGGGCCCACAATGCTGATCTGCGTAGTACTGCCCATCCGGCTGGCCAGCTGAACGGCCAGCGCGGCCTTCAGGGCCGAGGGTTGTTCTTTCAGTTTCCAGCTCAGGCGCTGAAAGGACAGCCATTGCAGGATATAGGCCTTAGAAAGAGCCGCCCACGGCGGCATCCGCAGCCTTTCCTCCCATCCACATGATCTCCTGTGCGGCCTGTGCCGTTTCCCGATGGCCGGCAGCTATTGCAAAATTCATTAGTTCAGTCCCTTTACACGTACATTGAGGTTTCCTTTGAGCGCCAGGTCAACTATAATGGCATCCGGCGCCAGATAGGCATTCTGGATGGACAGACCCTCCAAATGGCCGTTGAGCAACACATCTTCGGTGATCTTATATTCTTCGAGCTGCTCCTGAAACTGGGTTTTCATCTCCTGAAGGTTGTAATCCAGCAGGAAATTCATATTGTCTTCAATGCGGTTCTTAATGGCGCTTTTCAGCAGCCAGCCGGCGGAGCGCACCAAAAAGCTGCGCGTATCCAGCGTATAATCCAGGTTCTCGATATCCAGGGTATTCTTCCGGGGGTCGTATACCGGCTCTCCCGCCAGGTAAATGCTGCCGTTGTAACTGCCTGCCAGAACGGTGTTCACCACTATTTTTTTACCCTGCCCGTAGAGTTCGATGTCTTTAATGACTACTGATTGTTTGCCCTGCGAGAAGGTTTCTCCCACCAGTTGGGCCTTAGCGATACGCTCCGCTTCCTCGTAAGTGATCTCGGTATTGATATGAATGATAAAATCATCTCCGGCTTCTTCCTGTCTTTTCAGGGGAGGCAGGGGCACGACGGCAAGCCCGGCCGGCGCCAGGCCGACCCTCACTTTGGGCTTGCTCTCCACCTGAATGGTTCCGCTGATGCGGCCCCGTTCCATCAGCAAAGGGGTCATCCCGATAGATTGGGGGTTCACGGCCAGCCAGGTGCTGTACTCCTCGGAAACCAGCATGGGTTCGTACATTTTCTCCCAGGCCTCGTTCACCATTTCCCGGAGGTTGAATTGTTCCCGGACCAACTCGTCGATGCTGCGTGTGATGGTTTGCTTACTGTTTTGCAGGACCAGGTCGGCAATAAAGCCGATGGGCAGGTTGACCATGCCCATCTTCAGGCGGGGCTTATCCAGCCAGTCGTAGCGGATGATCTCCGTGGTGGTCACTACACGCCAGTCATCCCGGATATCGAAGGCTGTTTTAAAATCCAGGGCGATCTCCCCTTCTGCCTCTACCCTGCTGATCCCCAGGTCGTATTGTATCCAGAGGGAAAGGGGCACCCGGTATTTGATGAGCTGGCTATCGATGCCCAGGCGTATGTTTTGCCGTTTTTCCGCGCGTATGCGCATGTTGTCGCCATCCTTGAGGTTCTTATCCTCGTAGAGCACGCCTTTTAATTGCTGGTTGAGAGAAGTTTCCAGTTCGCGAACGCTGATGTCCACTGGAATGTTAATGACAGAAATGCGTTCTTCCATCAGCTCCTCGTACTCTTCCACCGGCCGCACCGGTTTAGTGGACTTACAAGCGGAGTACAAAAGGGCCAGGAGGCATATTCCAATGATATAGTTGAGTTTCATAACGTATTTTTTCACAATATTAACACCGATTTTGGAGATATTGCAACCATCTTCTAATATGGCATTTAAATCTGAAAAGCAGGCCGGCAGCCGCAGGTTTTTCAGTTCGGCCTTCCGGTTTTGGCCAAAGCAACCCTTAACCCGGCGAGCTGTCTTTACAGGTATATTAACAGGCTTCAAAACTGAAAGTGTTACAGGGAGCCGGATAATAGCCGGCGCTCGGGAAAAAAAAGATCCGATGAAGTACCTTACTGTCCTACTGGCCCAACTTCTGCTGGTTGCCCTGCCCGCCATTTGCCATGCGGGAGCCCAGAATTTGCTCCTTACCAGTGTAGAATCCAACAGCATTTGCGAGAAAAAAGCCACCGCGCTCAGGCTGCAGGAGGGCGGCCTGGCCACCGCTAATAACCTTAAACGCAACCTCATCAGCACAGCACAGGATTATGCCTTTCTCGGCATCTACTCGGAGGGCATTTCTCAGGAAAAAGCACGTGCGCTGGGTTTCGACAACCCTTACGGCAATTACGTTACCCGGGTCATCGAGGACACCCCCGCCGAACGGGCCGGCCTGCAGCCCTTCGACTATATCTACGGCATAGATGAATACCGCACAGGCAGGGACCAGAACCTCATTCAGATACTGCGCAAATACGAAGCCGGGGAGAAGGCCAGCCTTCACCTCATCCGCAAAGGCCGCCGGAAAACGCTGGGCGTCACCTTCGGCAGGCGGGGAGAAGGCAATAGCCGGGAGCGAGACAAATGCGAAGAACCCTTCTTCGGCATCAGCGCCAAAAGTATGGACAAGGGCCTGGGAAAGGGCATACCGGTAAACATCGTGGATAATTCCACCGCAGAGTCCATGGGCCTGGAGGATGGCGACCACATCATCACCATCAATGGCTACAAAATGATAGACTGGAAAGACATTTCTACGGCCATTGACAACATGGAAGTGGGCAATGAAATAAATGTGGAGTACCTCCGCGGAGGCGAGATGGAAAAAAAGAGCGCGCCCATCAAATCTTACTGTGAAACCAAAACCAAAGAGAGCCTGAATATTAAAGTGGCGCCCAATCCCGGCGAATGGTTCGGCCGCTATTTCCAGAATGAGAAAGACAAGGACAGAGAGGTACGGGGATACACGACCATCATTCAGGATGTGGACAAAGAGGCTGCCCCCCGTATAGAAAAAGAATATGGGGTAAAGGTTTCCACAGACAACAGGCTGGAGGTTCAGGATATGTCCATCCGCCCCGGCCCGGAGGCCGGCCGCTATGAGTTGCAGTTCGTATTGCCCTCGAAAGGCGAAACCACCGTAAACATCTACAACCTGTCCGGCAGAAGAATTTACCAATACGGCCTGGGAAGTTTCTCCGGCTCTTTTTCCGACCAGGTCAACCTCTCTCAAAACGGCAGCGGGAAATATCTCCTGGAAGTCCGGCAGGGTGAAAAAGCCCGGATACGGGAGCTCACTGTGATCTCTGACTAAACGGCTTGCCTGGCCTTAAAAAAGCGCGCCCGGAAATACCCGGCGCGCTTTTTTTTATTTGATTAGGCAGAAAACAATTAACTTCCCGGCAACACATCCCTTTTTTGAAAAAACAAAGCATTTCATGAAAAGAACAACAACTCTGCTTTTTGGCCTGCTGGCAATGGCTTTGCTCTGGGCACCGCCTCTCATTGGCCAGGTGGCAAAAAAACAGGCTGCCCAAAGCCTGCAGTTCAATCAGAAATTATACGATGCCATGGAATGGCGCTGCATAGGCCCCTTTCGGGGAGGCAGGTCGGCTGCCGTAACGGGAGTCCCCGGCAAGCCCAATCTCTTTTATTTTGGTTCCACGGGAGGCGGCGTTTGGAAAACCACCGATGGCGGCCAAAGCTGGGAAAACATCTCCGATGGCCATTTCGGAGGGTCCATAGGCTCGGTGGCTGTCAGCGAGTACGACCCCAACGTCATTTACGTGGGGGGTGGCGAGAAGACGGTCCGCGGGAACGTTTCCTACGGCTATGGCATCTGGAAGACCCTCGACGGAGGAAAGAGCTGGAATCACATCGGGCTGAGTGAATCGCGGCATGTAGCCCGTATTCGCATCCATCCCCGCAACCCGGGCCTGGCCTACGCCGCTGTGATGGGCGACCTCTATAAACCCACCGAAGAGCGGGGCGTATACCGCACCAGAGATGGGGGAAAAAGCTGGGAAAAGATACTTTTCGCCAATGACGATGCCGGAGCCGTAGACCTCATTCTCGATCCCAACAATCCGCGCATCATTTACGCTTCCACCTGGAGAATACGGCGTACGCCCTACAGCCTGGAGAGCGGCGGCGAAGGGTCGGCCCTCTGGAAAAGTACGGACGGTGGAGACACCTGGGAAAACCTCACCGAAAAGGAAGGCTTTGCGGACGGGCCCCTGGGCATCATAGGCGTCACCGTCTCCCCCGCCAATTCAGAACGGGTGTGGGCCATCGTGGAAGCCGATAAAGGCGGCGTATACCGCTCGGACGACGGTGGAGAAAAATGGACTCGCGTGAATGACAGCCGCTCCCTCCGGCAGCGCGCCTGGTACTACAGCCGGATCTATGCCGATACGCAGGACGAGGACGTCGTCTACGTCATGAACGTTCGTTACCACAAGTCTACGGATGGCGGCCGCACCTTCAAAGCATACAACGCCCCCCACGGCGACCACCACGACTTATGGATCGCCCCCGAAGACCCCGAGCGAATGATCATCGGCGATGACGGCGGCGCCCAGGTCAGCTTTGACGGCGGCGAAAACTGGAGCACTTATTACAATCAGCCTACCGCCCAGTTCTACAGGGTAACAACCGACGATCATTTTCCTTACCGCATCTACGCCGCTCAGCAGGACAACTCAACTGTGCGCATCCTCCACCGCACCGATGGCCGCAGCATAGGCGAGCGCGACTGGGAGCCCACTGCCGGTGGTGAAAGCGCCCATATCGCCGTCGACCCGGAAGATAACGAGATCGTCTACGGTGGAAGCTACGGTGGTTTCCTGACCCGGAAGAACCACCGCACGGAAGAAGTGCAGGCCGTTAACGTGTGGCCGGACAACCCCATGGGCTACGGCGCCGAAGGCATGAAATACCGCTTCCAGTGGAATTTTCCAATTTTCTTTTCTCCCCATAACAAAGACAAACTCTACGCCGCCTCCAACCACCTGCACCTAAGCTACGACCAGGGAAGAAGCTGGGAACTCATCAGCCCCGACCTCACGCGCAACGACTCCACCAAACTGGGCCCCTCCGGCGGCCCCATCACCAAGGACAATACCGGTGTGGAGTATTACTGCACTATTTTCGCTGCCGCGGAATCTCCCTACGAAGAAGGGCTGATCTGGGCCGGTTCGGACGACGGCCTCATACACCTTTCACGAGATGGCGGCCAGAACTGGGAGAATGTCACTCCTCCCGACATGCCGGAATGGATGATGATCAACAGTATCGAGCCGGGCCCGTTCACCAAAGGTGGCGCCTATGTGGCGGGCACCCGCTACAAACTGGGCGATTACCAGCCCTATTTATACAAAACCAAGAACTATGGCCAGAGCTGGGAACTCATCGTAGACGGCATCGACAGGGAGCACTTTACCCGCGTGCTGAGGGCCGACCCCAAACGGCAGGGCCTGCTCTACGCCGGCACCGAAACCGGCATGTATATCTCTTTTGACGATGGCCGCAGCTGGGCGGATTTCCAGCTCAACCTGCCTACCGTGCCCATCACCGGCCTGGCCATCAAGGATGACAACCTCATCGCCGCCACCCAGGGCCGCAGCATCTGGATCATCGATGACCTGACGCCCCTGCACCAGCTCAACCCACAAGTGGCGGATAGCGAAATGCACCTCTACCAGCCGCTGGCTGCTTACCGTATGGACGGAGGGCAGGTAAAGGGGCTGAAAACTGCGGGCACCAATCATCCCGGTGGCGTGATGTCCTATTTTTACCTGAAAGAAAAACCGGCAGACAGCGTGGCCGTGGTGCTTTCCTTCCACGAAGAAGACGGCACCCTGATCCGCGAATTCTCCACCAAGGCCAAAGAAAAGGAAGACAGGCTGGAGCTAAAACAGGGCGCCAACCTATTTACCTGGGACATGCGCTACCCGGAGGCAAAAAAGTTTGAGGGCATGATACTATGGTGGGCCGGCCTCAGCGGGCCGGAGGCCGTACCTGGAAATTACAAAGTAAAACTGACGAAGGGAGAGCAGGAAATAGTGCAGGATTTCGCTATCCTGAAAGACCCTCGCTCCAGTGCCAGCCTGGAGGACATACAGGCTCAGTTCGACTTTATGACGGAAGTCAACCAGAAGGTAACGGAGGCCCATCAGGCCATCATCGACATTCGGCAGCTGCGGCAGCAGCTCAACCATTTCACCAGACACTGGAAAGGAGACGACAGCCGCAAGGAACTGCTGGCCAAAGCGGAGGCTTTAGACTCAGTGATGACAAAAGTGGAGAAAGCGCTGTACCAGACCCAGAACCAGAGCGGGCAAGACCCTCTGAACTACCCGATCAAGCTGGCCAATAAGCTTGCCCATCTCAACTCCCTGGCCGGCATGGGAGACTTCCGCCCCACGGAACAAGCCTATGCCGTCAAGGCGGAGATGACGGAAAAGATCAATGAGCAGCTATCCACCTTCTATACCCTAAAGGAAAAGGAGATACCTGCCTTTAACCGGATGGTCAAAGAGGCCGCCGTGGATGCCATCATCATTGAAGAAAGCCCGAAAAGCAGGTAAGGGCCAGGCCGGGTTGCCGGCAGCCTGCGCTGGTATGTTGTTTACAACCCGGCCACACGGCCCTATCACTTTACACGGGGCGGCGGCGCCCCGTGTAAAGTGATATAGTGTGAGGCGCGGCCTGCGCTGTCGGCAACCCGCCTATCCCTCCTTGTTTCAGCTTCCCTCCGGCATATATTTTACCTTCCTGCACAAAAGCCAATTTTTCTGTCTGAAAAATGGAACTTCCACCATATTGATCCCGTTAAAAGTATGACATAAACAGATTCCTTTGCGGAGGGCACTCCCGCCTTTAAATTCGATCGCCTGAAGAACAAACACTGCCATCAAACAAGCTGGTACTTTTACGGACTTTCCGTAATACAATAGTTTTTTTTCAAAGACGGCCGTATCAAAACACCCAATTCTGCGTCATAAGGGTAAATGGACACCAAATGTGCTGTTTCCAAACAGGAATAGCCTTGAGAGCACGTTGGTGAAGCAAATACCTGGCCATTAACAATTATCTATATATCCCATGATCGACAAAACAAAAATACGGCAATTAAAGGCACGGTGGGCTAACCGGCGGCGGGAGTTCGCGGTGTCCTGGTACAATTTCTGGATCGATTATCCGGCTGCAGGATGGATGGTCCGCTTTATGAAGCTTTCTGCTGCGCTTTTTATACTGGCCGGCATTGGCCTGGTGGCAAGCATCGCCTGGGGCGCCTTCGGCAAGCTGCCCTCCAAGGAAGACCTTTCCAAAGTCACTCAGTATATTGCTTCTGAGATCTATGCTGCAGACAGTACGCTGCTGGGGCGCTATTATTTTGAAAACCGAAGCAATATCCGCTATTCAGAGATCTCTCCGCACCTGGCCCATGCCCTTATCGCCACAGAAGATGCTCGCTTTTTTGAACACGAAGGCATCGACCTGAGAGCCTGGGCACGGGTCTTTTTCAAGTCCATACTCCGAGGGGAGCGCTCCTCGGGCGGAGGCAGCACCATCAGCCAGCAGCTGGCCAAGAACCTCTATCCCCGGGAAAATTATGGCAGATACTCCCTGTTGATCAATAAGGTGAAGGAAGTATTCATCGCCATGCGCCTGGAGAAACTCTACAGTAAGGAAGAGATCCTGGAGCTGTACCTCAATACGGTGCCCTTCAGCGAGAACACTTTTGGCATCAAAGTAGCTGCGCACCGCTTCCTCAATACTCATCCGTCCAAGCTGACTCCATCCGAGTCGGCCGTTCTGATAAGCATGCTCAAGGCCACTTCGGTATACAACCCGGTCACCCATCCGCAGAACGCTGTGAACCGGCGCAACCTTGTCCTGAGGCAAATGGCGCGCTACGGCTACCTGCCGCAGCGCCTGGTGGATTCTCTCTCTAAGGAACCCCTCTCCATCAACTACTACCCCATCACCCATAATAAAGGCCCGGCCCCTTACTTCCGCGAACACCTTCGCCTGGAACTCAAAGAACTGCTGCGCGACAAGCGCAAGCCCAACGGCATGGCCTACAACCTGTATACGGACGGCCTCAAGATATACACCTCGCTGGACTTCAGGATGCAGGCCATGGCGGAAGCCGCCGTCACGGAACATATGAAAGTCCTGCAAAGGGATTTCGACCGCCACCTCAAAGGGGAAACGGCCTGGGAGTCCGAAAGCCTGCTGCAAATGGCTAAATTCCAGTCGGAGCGTTTCCTGCGCCTGAAAAACAGCGGATATACCGGGCTGGAAATAGATTCCATTTTCAACACCCCCATTGAGATGATGGTGTTTGACTGGGAGAAGGGAAAAGAAAAGCGAAAAATGAGCCCTATGGATTCTCTGCGGTACTACCTGGGCCTGCTCAATGCAGGTTTCATCGCCCTCGACCCGCAGAATGGAGAGGTCAAAGCATGGGTGGGCGGCATCAGCCATGAATTTTTCCAGTACGACCACGTGCTGTCTACCCGGCAGGTGGGCTCCACCTTCAAGCCTATTGTCTATACGGCCGCCCTGCAGAAAGGCATTGCTCCCTGTTCCTACTACCCGAACCAATTGCGGGTATACCCCCAGTACGAGAACTGGATGCCCAAGAATGCGACCAACGAATACGGCGGCTACTATTCCATGGAAGGCGGCCTGATCAACAGCATCAATACGGTTTCCGTACAGCTGATGATGCGTGCCGGCCCTAATCGGGTGGCCCGCTTGGCCAGAGATATGGGCATCAGCTCCGAAATCCCTGCAGTGCCGTCCATCGCACTGGGAGCCGCAGAGGTTTCCCTGCGGGATATGGCCACGGTTTACGGTACTTTTGCGGCCCGCGGGCTACGCCCGGATGTGCACTACATCCGCCGCGTGGAAGCCCCGGACGGAACCGTTCTCATCGACTACGAAAACCGCAGGGATACCTGCAACTGGGAACGGCCCCTGTGGGCGGAAGAGGCCGATATGATGAACCACATGCTGCAGAACGCCATCGACCGGGGGACGGGCAGGCGCTTTCGCTGGAGATATAAGATGGACAACCCACTGGCCGGTAAGACGGGCACCAGCCAGAACCATTCTGACGGCTGGTTCTTAGGCTATACCCCCAAGATCACCATTGGTGCCTGGGTCGGTGCGGAATCCCCATCCGTGCGTTTCCGGGACCTCAGCCTCGGCCAGGGCGCCAACACGGCCCTGCCCATCGCAGCCCTCTTCATACAGAAGCTGGAACAGGACGAAGGCCTCTCCTCCCTGGTAAATACTCCTTTCCCCCGCTTATCGGAAGGCCTGGAAACCGCCCTTCACTGCCCCAACGTATCCTGGCCGGGCAAGCAGCAGGAGGGTGAAGAAGGAGAAAATAAAGAGAAGGGGGGCGGCGAACAAAATCAAGCCACTGCCTCAGCAGAAAGCCTGCCTGCCAAAATGAACGATTAGCCAGCCCGATACCACAGACAAGAGCCCGGTATACAGTAAAGTGTGTATACCGGGCTTTTCTATATATCCGGGAACTTTATTCTTTATACCCGGCTAAAATTCAAATTTTAGTATAGCATAGCGGGCTTTTTTTTTGAATTATATGGAAAAAGAACTAACTTTCTTTGGCATATCTAATTAGAGGAAAAGATTCCTTTGATTTCCTAATTAAATTTTTTTCGCTATGAATATTACATTCGAGGAGCTGCGCTCAATCAAGCACCGGCTACCGACGGGTAGTGTACGCAGAATCGCCCAAGAACTCGACCTTTCCGAACAGACCGTTCGCAATTATTTTGGGGCCAACAAATTCAACGACGGGGATATAGCCGACAAACACATCCAACCCGGCCCTCACGGCGGCATCGTCCACCTCGAAGACACCCGGATACTTGAAGCGGCTCAACGAATCCTCTCCGAACTAGAAATGCAGGAGGAAGAACATTGATCTACAGTCCGGTGTCGGATTGTGGCCGGAGCTGAAGTCCGACACCGGAAACCAAATCACATATACAGGTAAAAGGCGCCGGCCAGGCGCACATATTCTTCCGTCCACTCATTCTGGCCCTCTTTCTGAATCACCAGGCTTTCCTTTTCCAATTCCTTTTGTTCCAGTTCAAATTGCATCAGCAGGCGCTCCACCGCCTTTTCTTTTTTGGGCTTCACCTCCATGAGGCGCGTGCAGTACAAATGATAATGCCTGGCCATCTCCTGAAAACGCAGGCCTTCGATATAGGGCAGGATCAGGCAGAACCTGCCTCCCGGCGCCAACAAATTGCGTACCGCAGACAGCAAATCGCCATGGGGCAGCTTGATGGTATGCCGTACGCTGTTGCGGTCCTGATGGTTGGAAAAAGTGCCTCCGGTAAAGAAAGGTGGATTGCTGACGATGAGCTCATAACGCTGAGGGGCGGCTTTGGCAAAGTGCTGAATGGACATATGAAAGGCTTCCAGCCTGTCGGCCCAGGGCGCTTGTGCCATATTTCCACAGGCCTGTTCGTAGGCCTCCTTATCCACTTCCACTGCCTGAATATGGGCATCCGGTGCACGCTGTGCCAGCATGATGGCAATGAGGCCACTCCCGGTACCGATGTCCAGTATCGATCGAGCGCTCCGAACATCAGCCCAGGCGCCCAGCAGTACCCCATCGGTTCCCACCTTCATGGCGCAACGGTCCTGATGGATATTGAATTGCTTGAATTGAAAAGGCTTTGCTTTTTCCTCCGGCATAGCGATTTGCAGTCTGTCTAAATTTTGCCCTTCCCAGGCCCATTACTGTCTATCTACCATAATACTCTTTTGAGACAAAAAGTTTACTGCTCGATGTCACTCAAATTCCGTATGGTAAGCTGAGGGTCATTAAACTGAGATACCACCGCCGTTAGTGTAAAGGCGCCATCGGGAACGTTGCTGTTGGCGAAGGACGCATCATTGCGGGTGAAAGTGGCAATAGTGCCTGTGCCGTCGGTTAGTGTCTTCTGTCCGGCAAAAGCCCCTCCTTCCGTAAATTCCACGCCGGAAATTTTAACCAGCGTGGACTCCCACTGCTCTAAATTGTCCTGTATCTCCTGAATGCTCGCCTCGCGGGGGGCAGGCGGTGTGCCGTTGCCGAAGCTCAGCGCCAGGGTATTGGACACATTGTTCACCTGCAGCAGGCCATTGAACTCGGAGAGCTCCTGTCCGGAAATATTGATCTCCACTTCTTCGCCCAAAGCAAAGCTATGGTCATCGGCAAAGCGGATGACGATGCCGCCGCTGGCATCCTGCAGGACCATATTCCTGGCATTCCAGTTGCCGTTATCCTGGTCGGAGATCACTACCCCACGCACTTTCCTGGCGGCAGGAGCGCTGCCCGCTCCGCTTTCGAAGAGGCCACGCACTTCGGCCAGGCTGATCAACTCGGGATCTCCGCCTCCGCCTCCGCCGGTTTCTACGTCATTGAGGTTTCGGATGACCAGCTGAGGCTCGTCAAACTGAGAAACGATGGCTGTAAGGGTAACGGCTGTCGCCGGTAAAGGCTCATTGGCAAAACTGGCATCGAAGTCGGTGAACAGGCCTACGGAGCCGGTCCCATCATTGACCGTAGTACCGCCGGAGAAGGTGGCGCCACCACTTATCGTCGCCTCTTTGACCTGCACCAGGGTGGATTCCCATATATCCTGATTATTGAGAATTTCCTCCACCGTAGTTTCCCGGGCAGCAGGCAGGGTACCCGCCCCGTTGGATTTGGCCAGGTCGTTGGATACGCGGTTGAGCTGTAGCAAGCCCCGGAATTCGGAAAGCTCTTGCCCGGATACTACCACTTCCACCTCTTCGCCGAGCGAGAATTTATGGTCGTTGGCGAAGCGGACGACGATGCCGCCCGTGGCGTCCTGCAGGACTATATTGCGCCCGTCAAAATTGCCGCTGTCCTTATCGGAAATGACTACCCCCCGGACCTTCCTGTCTATGGGCCCTTCCGTGGCGCCGTTTTTGAAGAGCTCTCTTAGTTCGCCTATGCCGATCAACTCTTCATCGCCGGTGCCGCCCGAACAGCGCGTTTTCGCCATATCGATATCCGAAAGCTCCCGGATGAAGAGCTGCCCGGTGGCGCCAAAGACGCTATAGACGGCCACTATGGAGCCGTTTCCTTCCGGTATGGTGTCATTGGCAAAATCTGCGAAGCCACTGGTACGGACCACGACGGTGTTGCCGTTGCAGTCCTGCAGCGTGCGGTTGAGCGTACGCATGCCGAAGGCATCGGCGAAAGTAAGCCCCAGTTCACTGGAAGCGAATTCCACATTCTCCAGCTTAATGAGGGTGCTGATGTCCTCCGTCCCCAGCTCCGAAATGGTTTTCACATCCGGCTCCGGCGCACCAAGCAGCATACCGCGGAAAATGCGTTCGTCGAAGTCTACAATGGCTCCCACCTGATCGACGCCATTTTCCTGATAGATGTATCCTCCCAGCTGAATGATGCCGTTATCGTTCTGCAGCACCAGGCCCTTGCAATCGATGGCCAGCTCACGGCCGATGGGATAAAAATTATAGAAATCCGTGAGGTTGACCAGCACCTCTATACCTGCTGTAGAATCCTGGAAGATGAAGGAACGGAAGAAATTGCCCGAGCGGTCGTCCGCTACTACTACCCCACGGATGACCACGTCCTGGTCGATAATGGTAGGCTTGCCCAGATGAAGGGATTTGAGCTCTTCGATAGTGGTATTGGCTTCCAAATCCAGCTCTGTGCCGGTAGTGGGAGGGCCTTCAAAATCTTGGTCCACACAGGACGGTATAGAGAATAAAAGGCTCAGTACGGCAACTGAAAAAGCTGTTTTTTTAAGATCGAATTTCATTAGGCATGGATTTTTTAATCTGCAAAATAGGTTGAAACGCCCGGGTCAGATGCGCAGGCTGAGGTTGACAAAATAATTACGGCCGAAGAGGTAATAGTAACGCGGCTGGAAAAGGGTGTCCTCCCCTCCCCTCACATCAAAATCAAACCTCAGCTGCTCGAAGCCGCCGGTGATGAAATCCTGGTTGTCCAGGATGTTACTGACCCCCAGGTTGACATACAGGAAGGTATCTCCGAACTTGAAGGACTTACCCCCGAACAGGTCTACGGTAAACCCGGGGTCTCCCTTAATCTGCGTAACGAGTTTTTCATATTCCTCTGAATTCGGGTCCACGCCCAGCACCGCTTCCCGGGTGCGCGCCACCTGGTTGTAATCGATCCAGACATTGTCGAAATAATTGAAGTTGAGGTAAGCAAACCAGAAGCCTTTGGGGCGATACTGAATGCCGGCGGTATAGGCATTTTGGGGGCGGCCGGGAACATAGGTATCTTTAGTGAAGATCTCAAAGCCGTCATTCACTGAAGCTAGAGCCGACTGATCGTCCTCGTACAGATAACCCGTAGCCTGAGAGCTGTAGAAATACTCTCCCAGCGCGGCCACTGCACTGAGGCTGAGGCTGGAGGTGATTTTCGCCTCGATGGCGAGCTCGGTTCCCAGGTGCCGCTGGCCCAGGCCGGTCATCACCAGGCTGCCGAAGGCGCGCTCCAGGTCGTTGTAAAATTGAACGACGTCGATGGTATTCTCAAATTGGGTATAGTACACACTTGCCCGGGCCTTCAGGCCGGGAGAGCGCAGCAGGTACCCTGCTTCTCCGGTGGAGATGGTTTCCTCCCTGAGGCCCGGCGCCAGTTGGTCGCGGGTTCGGGGAGAGACATAGGCATTGCGCAGTATGGGCGCACGGGTCAGGTAAGCGGCATTGGCGAAGAAATAATTGCGGCCATCCAGTTTATAGGTAACTCCGCCTTTGAGCCCGTAATTGGTAAAGTGCTGTTTCTCGGATTCGCCAAAGGAGTCGTCCGGAAAACGGCCGTTTCGGTAATTGCCGGTACGCCAGAAGCTGGTGCGGGAAAGATTTCCCGCCAGGAAGAGCTCCCATTTGCGGAGGCTGAATACGCCCTGCGCCCAGGCCTCAGCCCGGCGGGCATCTGTGTCGTAATCGTAGCCGAACACATCCCCTTCCCGGACGATAAGGTTGGGGTCGTTGAGGTTGCTGCGCAGGGCCTGAAAATCATTGGGGAAATCCCGGATGGCGAAGCGGTCGATATTGGTGTAGAAATCACCGCCCAGCAGGTCTTCCACCACTTTAAAGTTCTCTATCATCTGGGCGCGGTAAGACAGGCCGGCATGTATGCTGAAACGCTGGCTGAGCTCGTGCTGCAGGTTGGAATAGAAATTCCATTCTTTGGAGTCATAGCGCCGGTCCTCAATGATATACTGCGACCAGCGGCCGCTATAGTCCTGATCTTCCAGCAAATCAGGGAATTTTTCCGTCAGCTGGCTGTTGCGGTTGACATCGTAGAAATCATCCCACTGCACCTGCCGCGCTTCCTCGCTGTTGCGAAGCTTCTGTTCGATGATGGCCGCTCCCTCCAGGTCTCCTTCCGATTCAAAGAAGCTTGGCAGGTCGCGGTAGTAGTCTGGCCGGGGATCCGGTGCGTCAAACCAATCGAGGGCCGTACTGCCGATGCGGCCGAACTGATGAGAAACTGTGCTGGTGAGGGTAGTGCGCGAGCTGGGCGTCCAGTCGTGGCGCAACATGAGAACCGGCTGATGATTGTTGGCTACCCGCGAGTTGCGCTTCTCGCCGTTCTGATACCCCCAGTAAGGATTGTAATAGTTGGAACCTGCCAGTTCGTAGAGTTCCGGTGTGCTGGCCCCTGCCCTGCCCCGTTTGGTCGGGGCGCCGAAAGCGGTGAGGTTGAGCAGGTGTTCGTCGCTGAACTTTCGGTCTGCAGAAAGAAAGTAGGCGTAGGAATCGTAGAAAGTACCCGGCTGAAAGCCCTCGTTGGCCCAGCGGTGAGAAGCCGAAAGGCTCACTGCCCAGCCGTTATCCATCAGGCCGGTAGACCAGGTGAGCATGCTGCGGTAGCGGTAGCTCCGGTTGGAGGCCGACAGGGTGGCCCGCAGTTGCTTGCGCTGGGTGGAAGCCCGGGTATCGATGGCAGTAGCGCCGCCAATACCACCGAAGGTATAAGGCACCGGATCAAGGCCGATCTCGGTATCCCGGTTCCGGGTCACGTCGTTGAGCCCGCCCCAGGCGCTCCAGAAGACCCGGCCATTCTCCAACTCATTGAAAGGCGTGCCGTTGACAAAAACGGCGGTGTTCTCCGAATCATAGCCCCGGATCCGGAATCGGGCGGAGCCGAAAGTAAAAGCAGCAGCCGATACAAAAACGTCGCGCGAAGCCGTAAGCACCCCGGAGATGTTCTGGTTGTCGGTCTCCTGCTCCAGGTCTTCGTCGGAAAGCGTAATGGTGGGGATAAAGTCCTCCTTATTAAGTATCCCGGACTCCCGCTCCTCCGGTTCGAGGCTTACAATGCCCAGGTTCACTACCGGCCCATTCTCCTCTGAAATTTCAAAGGTAACCGCCTGATAGGCGTAGCCTTCGGCGCTGAAAGAAACCTTATGGGTTCCAGCCTCCTGCCCGAAGAAGGCAAAGGCTCCCTGCTCATCGGTTACGGCGCTTGCCCGGGTGCTGTCCAGAGAAACCAACACCCCTTCGAGCGGCAGGCCGGTTCCGGCTTCCTGCACCAGGCCACGGACCTGCACTGCGGATGCCGATAGCGCGGACGCAAAAAACCATAAACACAGGAAAACAAGTGTGCTTTTCAGATGCATAATTCTATGGTGTTTCAGTAAATTTATCGCAACATAGCTACTTCAAAGTAGCAGGTGAGCTATTTTCAGGCAGGGAACGATAGGACGAGCCGACTGGGCGGTAAGAGATAGTTTTATTGGGCGCCTGCAAATTTAGAACAAAAAGTGGATCATAACGAAACATTACAAAAAAACTTAACCTAAAGTTAATACGGCTGTTTTATCTTTGGCCAAAATTGTATAGAACTACTATGAGACTGAAGAAATGGAAATGGGTTGTACTCCTCCTCCTTTTTGCTGCACAAAGCGCTTTTACCCAACAGCAATACAAAATAGGCGCCATTGGCTTCTACAATTTCGAAAACCTCTTCGATACTATTGATACTCCCAATGTAAGGGATACTGAATTTACGCCGACGGGAGATAAGCTGTGGGACAGCCAGCGGTATCAGGAAAAACTGAACAATATGGCGGAGGTCGTTTCCCGCCTGGGCACGGAATTGTCACCGGACGGCCTGGCCGTATTGGGCGTATGCGAGGTGGAGAACCGAAAGGTACTGGAAGACTTCGTGCAGGAACCCCTCATCCGGGAGAGGGGCTATCAGGTCGTGCATCACGATTCTCCGGATGAGCGAGGGATAGACGTGGCTCTGCTGTACAACCCCAAATATTTCCAGGTGCTGGGCAAAAAGGCCATGCCTGTACTGCTCTACGATGAAGAAGGAGAACGCGACTTCACCCGCGACGTGCTGCTGGTCTCCGGCCTGTTCGACGGCGAACCCATTCACCTCATGATCAACCACTGGCCGAGCCGCAGCGGGGGCGAGGCCGCCAGCCAGCCCAAACGCAATGCCGCCGCCCTGGTGTGCAAACAAGCCGCCGATTCGCTGATGCAGGCCCAGCCCGGCGCCAAGGTCATCATCATGGGCGACCTGAACGACGACCCCATCAGCCCCAGCGTCAAAGAAGTGTTGAATGCAGAGCGCCAAGTAAAAAGAGTAAAACCGGGCAGCCTGTACAATCCCTGGTACCAGCTCTACAAAAAAGGCATCGGCACCCTGGCCTACCGCGACGCCTGGAATTTATTTGACCAGATGATCATCTCCTATGGCCTGGTCAATCCCGAGGAGGGCTATCGGCTGTACAAGGTTTCCATTTATAATGAGCCTTATCTGCTACAGAAGAGCGGGCCGTATAAAGGATATCCCTTCCGCACCTTCGGCGGCGACAATTACCTGGGCGGGTACAGCGACCACTTCCCGGTATATATGTATCTGATAAAGCCCGTGGAGAATTGATCTATTTGTCGAGTAGGATGTTAAGATCAAGCTTGAATCCGGGCAGGACTTTTTCCCCATTCAGGCTTACCTCGAAATCAGGAACCACCTCAACACTTCCATCGGCGCGGTAGATGTAGGCTTTTCGCTCCAGGGGGTCGATGAGCCAGGCCAGTTGCACCCCATTCCCGATCCAGGCCTCTACCATTTTCCGCTTTAGTTTAGGCAGGGAGTCTGTATCTGAGCGGACCTCGATGACAAACTCCGGCGTTACCCGGGCGAAGCTCTTGCGCTCTTTTGGGGATAGCTTATCCAGTTGTTGGTTAGATACCCAGGAGGCATCAGCAGAACGGGTAGAGCCGTCCGGCAGCCGAAAGCCGGTGGAAGGGCTGTATGCCCTGCCTCGCCCATCCTTTCTACTGTATATTTTCAGCTCGGCAAAGACTTCTCCTTCGTAAAAACCGGAATCGAGATGAACGGGGGGCATGATCCAGATCTTTCCATCGGGCTCCCGCTCAAGCTGAAGGCCGGGATTATGCTTACAGAATTCCTCGAACTCCTTCTGACTCATCTTGCCGGAGAGGCTGATCTCAAGGCCCTGTTCTGTAGGCAGGCTTATGGTTATTCCTGTGGAACCCGTCATTTGAACTTTAATTTACACCGCCAGCAATTTAACCTATTTTTTTTTTTCAAACAAGGGCAGCTACTGCTTGACAAACCTTGCCGTGCGCAAAGCATGCTTCATCCTGACTTTCACCGTATAGATGCCGGCGGGCAGGCGGGAAACATCCAGGCGCTCCTCTACCCTGCCCTGCAGATCGCCCCGGCGGTTCAGCAGCAGCCGCCCTTCCTGGCTGAGGACAGCAATGTCATAGGCGCGGCCGGGCTCGATATTCTGGAATTCCAGCTGCACCCAGTCGGTAGCCGGTGAGGGAAAGGCTTTCAGGAACTGTGGGCCGGCCTGCACTATGGGCCTTGTGCTCGTGACGGTAGTATCCATCGGCTCAGTAACGAAGAGGGAGTCCAAAGCATACGACATGATGGAGCGGGCGAAAGTACCGGCCACCAATTCATTCTTCGCCTCATTCCAGGCCAGGTCATAGACCTGTACGTAGGGCATATCCATACCCAGTCGCTCCCAGCGCTGGCCGGCATTCATGCTGCCGTACACCCCGCCGTCGGTAGCCACGAAGAGCACCGAGTCCTGATGGCCGGGGATGATGAATACATCGTTGATGGCCAGGTTGGGCAGGTTGCCGGAGATATCTTCCCAGGACTCCCCCCGGTTGGTGGAGCGGTGAACCCGGGGAATAAAGTCATTGTCCTTATAACCGGAATGGGTAACATAAACATAATCTTCGAGATCGGGAGAAGCCTTTACGCTCGTAATATAGCGTTCCGGCAGGCCGGTTTTGATGTCGATCCAGTTCTCGCCCCCGTCATCGGTACGCCAGAGGTTGGCATCCACGGTACCCACATAGAGCAGGCCCTCCAGCAGGGGGGATTCATCGATGGTGGTGATGGTGTGATAGCGGGGGTTGAGGACCAGCCCGTCGGTCAGGTCGCCGCTGATAGATTGCCAGAAAGGCACCACTCCCTGCGTGCTCCGGTACACCCGGAAGGTTCCGGTATACAAAACGTCCGGGTTATGAGGGCTGATGAGGTAAGGCATGTCCCAATCTTTGCGGTCAGAATTAATGATGCCGTTGGTGGCGGATTGAAAAGACTGTCCGCCATCCTGAGAGACGACTATACCCCCTCGTTGAGTTTCTGCATAAAAAACATTCGGCTTGTCGGAGCGAAAGGCGGGCTGAAAGCCGTCGCCGCCGAAAATGCGTGGCCACTCCACTTCCAGGGAAGGCCCTCCGGAGGTGCCGTTATCCTGGGCGCCACCGTAGTAATTATCAGGTTGGTGAGGATTATAAGCCACCCGATAGAACTGGGTGGTGGGGATGTTTTCGATATCCTGCCAGCTGGCGCCATCGTTATCGGTGCGGTACAGGCCGCCGTCTGTGGCCAGAAGGATGGCCCCGGAAGGAGTGTATACCAGGTCATGCTTATCGGCATGTACCTGATAGGTGAACCATGGGGGAGAAAAGCGCTCCCAGGCCTGGCCGCCGTCGCGGGTGCGCCAGAGGTCTACGCCGAGCACGAAGAAGTCATTTTCATCCTGAGGGTTGACCCTTATCTTGCCAAAATACCAGCCGAAGCCGCCCAGCACATTATCCGGCAGGCCATCGGTACCGGTAAAATTGACCACGGGCAACCAGCTTTGCCCACCGTCCTGGCTTCGGTATACGTCATGCAGCTGGCTGTCGTTGCCCACGTACAAGGCATACACCACCTCCGGGTTGGATGGCGCGATGGCCAGGCCGACGCGCCCGATCTCCTCCTGCGGCAGGCCATTTTCCATCATCTGCCAGGTATCGCCTCCGTCCGTAGTTTTGTAAACCCGGGCGCCATTTCCGGTGATCAGGGATTCCTGGTTATTACGCACGCGGTCCCAGCCGGAAGCGTAAAGAATATCGGGGTTCTCCGGGTGCATTACCAGGTCGATCACCCCTGCCTGCTCGCTGATGAACAGTATTTGTTCCCAGGACTGGCCGCCGTTGGTGCTTCGGTACAGGCCACGCTGGGCATTGCGTTCGAAGGGGAGGCCCATGGCGGCAACGTAAATGAGGCTGGGGTCCTGCGGGCTAACCAGCACCCGGGAGATGATCCGCTGTTCTTCCAGGCCCAGGAGCGTCCAGGTATCGCCGCCGTTCGTACTCCGGTACAGGCCGTCGCCAATGCCGGGATGGGCGCTGATATTGGGGTCGCCGGTACCGATGTAGATGATATTGGGGTTGGAGGGGTCTATTTCGATATCCCCGATAGCGGGGAAGAGCTGTTCATCAAATATCGGCTCCCAATGCTGGCCGCCATCCCGGGTGCGCCAGGCGCCGCCCCGGGCAAAGCCGGCGAAAATAATATTTTCATTTTCGGGATTCACCGCTATGGTATTGATGCGCGCGCCGAGGTTGCCGGGGCCTCTGACAACCCAGTTTTCCCGGAAACCCTGAAATTCACTCCTCAGGCTGACCGCCGTCTGCGCCTGTTTCAAACCCTGCAAGTAGGCTTTGGTGCTGAAGGTAGCATCTGGGTAGGAGCGCACCAGGGAAAAGTATTCGTCCGGTTCGTATTTGTGGAAGGCCTCCGGTGGGGCCGGGTTCTGCCTGCAGGAATTAAATGCAAAGAGGAATACAGCAGCAGAGAGAAACATTAGGTGCAATCCTTTCATGAACGCTTGATTTCTGTTAAGCACTCAAAATAAAAGGTATACCGGGAATAGCAAAAAAAATAGCTGAAGTGGTTTTGACGCTTGTCCGCCAATCGGCTATTTTTCAAAAAAATAGGATTTGATCTCACTGGCCTGGCCCGGCTTCATGCGGCCACTGAGGATAAGGCGGACTTCCCGCCGGCTGGGAGCGCTTTCGTAACGCTGTTGTTCTATCTCGTTGAGCGGCAGGACCGGAGGAATGGGGCGGGGGCTGCCTTCTTCATCCAGGCCGACGAAGGTGTAGTAGGCATGGTTGCAACGGCGGGAGTTTCCGCCCTTGATGTCGCTGGCAAACACCTCCACATAGATCTCCACAGAGGTGCGGAAAGCCCGGGTCACGCTGGCCTCCAGGGTCACCACATCTCCCACCTTGATGGGTTTCTGGAAAGAAACGGAGTCCACGGAAGCCGTAACCACATGGGCCTCACAGTGTTTGCCGGCACAGATGCCGGAGGCGATGTCCATCCATCGCAGCAGGTTGCCGCCCATGAGGTTCCCCATGGGGTTGGTATCGTTGGGCATGACCATTTCCGTCATTACGGTCCTGGACTCACTGACTTTCTTTTCTTTAAGTACCTGGCTCATGCGTTGTAGCTTATCGGATCATTACCCCTTTGCGGCCTATGAAGGGAATGGTGGTAAAATGTTCTTCGGAAATGCTGCCGCTGACGAAGATGTACTTCTTGTCGTACATATAATCATCATAAACAAAGCTGACCCAGTACTCGTTCGTGATTCCGAAAAGTTTGATCTGTATGGGTTCAATTTTCACCACCGAAAGAGGGGCAATCTCTTCGAAAAAATGCCGGAGAATGGTGGTTTTCAACTTTTCGCCGTCCAATTCTCCGTAGCCTCGGGAATTGACCAGTACATTCTGAATGGGCTCTTCCTTGAGGTTGAGCAGATAGGTATCCCAGAGTTCCTCTGCCAGGCTGTCTTCTGCCCTGGGCACCACGGCAATGGCGATGTCCTCCACTTTCAGATTGGGTATATCTTTCATCATAGTCAGCATAACTCAAAACCAAAAAGTTCGGCGAAGTGCTTGCGCAACTTATCCTTTACCTCTTGCAGGGGCACTTCCCTGCCCAGTTCTTTGGCCAGAGAGGTGACGCCCTTATCCGCATCATCGATACCACAAGGAACGATGTAGCCAAAGTGGCTGAGGTCAGTATTGACATTGAACGCGAAACCGTGCATGGTCACCCAGCGGCTGAGGTGTACGCCGATGGCGCAGATCTTGCGTTTGGGCAGTGCTCCTTCGGCTTCCAGCCACACGCCGGTGAAGCCTTTGATGCGCTTCCCCTCCAGGCCGTACTCGGCGATCGTCCGGATGATGGCCTCTTCCAGAAAACGCACGTATTTGTGCACATCCGTAAAAAAGCAATCCAGGTCGAAAATGGGATAGCCCACCACCTGTCCAGGCCCATGGTAGGTAATGTCTCCTCCCCGATTGATCCTGAAGAATTCAAAACCATAGGCATTGAGGCCTTCTTCATCGAGCAGGAGGTTTTCCAGGGAGCCGCTTTTACCTAGCGTGTACACTGGCCGGTGTTCACAAAACAACAGATAATGCCGCTGTTCTTCCTGCTCATGAACCTCCAGTTTACGGTTCTTCAACTTTCTGTCAACCAGTTCCTTCAGCCGGCTTTCCTGGTAGTCCCAGGCGTCCTTATAGCTGATAAGGCCAAGGTCTTGGAATACAACTTTTTGCATTTTTTCAAAATGTGGCGCAAAGGTATACTTTTTTATGGAAAATCCTGCCCTTTCCCAAAAAGGAGAAACGGCGATTTTCCCTCTCCCAGTAAACATCCCTGTGGTTAAAAAGATGAAAAGGAGCCGGTGCCGTAGGCAACGAATGTAAAAAACTCCTAAATTAGCTGCTATTCTACCTCCGCTTTGTGCAGTGTGCAGGTTTATTCCTGTTTTTCACCTAAACCAGCATTCATGAGATTCCTAACGTCATCTATCATCTTTGTGCTAAGTTTTTCCCTGGCCGCTCAGCCTCCTGCTCCCGGCTTTACAGTTACGGACAGCGATGGCCAGCAGCATGAGCTGTACGCCGATTATCTCGATGAGGGCAAGACGGTGGTTATCAAGCTATTCTTCACCTACTGTCCGCCCTGCAATGCCATCGCCCCCTTTATGGAGCCCCTCTACGAATCCTGGGGCAGCGGCAACGGCGATGTGGAATTCATCAGCCTTACCACCAAGGCGGACGACAGCAGTGAGGATGTCAGCCAGTACAAAAGCACCCACGGCCATACCTTCCCGGGTGTGGGCGCCGACGGGGGCAGCCTGGAAGCTGGCCTGCCCTACCGGGACGGCACTTACGGCCTGTTTTTCGGAACGCCTACTTTTGTCGTCATTGCCCCCGACGGCACGGTGAACTACAACCCACGCGGAGCCAATATGCAGGCTACCATCGATTCGCTGGATGCCGCCATTGCCGCAACCGGCGCCAGCCGCCCCTCCGTCACCTACAACGGAAGCGGAACCATCCGCACTCCCGATGGAGAGCCCATTGCCGGAGTCAGCCTCGAACTTGAAGGCTTTCCCGGCCTGGAGGTAAGTACCGGCCCCGA
>CAYVVK010000003.1:27027-32788 GCA_964454855.1 uncultured Phaeodactylibacter sp.
CAGTATGCCTTCACCCAACTGCTCAACCCGGAAGAAGAGTATTTGCTGAGGGCCAGGAAGGACGGGAACAGCCGCAATGGCGTCAGCACTTTCGACCTCATTCTGATCAGCCGCCACATCCTGGGGGTGCAACCCTTTGAAAGCCCGCTGCAGTTCATCGCCGCCGACGCCAACCGCGACGGCAAGGCCACCACTCTGGACATCATCTTCCTGCGGCGCCTGCTGCTGGGCATCGACCAGGAACTCAGCTTCCAGCCCTCCTGGATATTCGTCCGGGCCGGCTATCCCTTTCCATCCCCAAATTCGCCCTTCGAAGAAACCTACAATGGGCCGGCCGGCGCTTTCCCGCTTGCGCCCCTTGAGCCTTCGCCCGTGGACTGGACGGGGGTCAAAATAGGCGATATCAATTATGATGCTGATCCTGGGCAGTGAGGAAGGCAGGAGTTGAAATTTGGGTTTTGGGTTTTGGGTTTTTCTGAAAATCAGGTTGTAGAAAAAGCCGGACACACTATAATGTTTATATTTGCAAAAACGACAATACCTATGACCGACCGCCTTCTCTTATTTCTCGTGCTCCTGATGAGTATTTCCGCCTGCCAGCCCGCCGCAAAAGACGGTGGCCAGGATGCAGCGGAAGCCAACACGACAAAGGACAGCCTCCGCTACGCCGAAGAGAACCACCTGCAGAATATTCGCCAGCTCACTTTTGGGGGAGACAATGCTGAAGCCTACTTCAGCTTCGATGGCCAGAAGTTGTCTTTCCAGGCTACCAATAAAGAATGGGGCGCCGAATGCGACCAGATCTTCCACATGCCCATCAGCGGTTATACCGGCGAGCAGCCGCCAATGGTGAGCACCGGCCTGGGGCGCACTACCTGCGCCTACTTCATGCCGGGAGATACGAGTATTCTCTTTGCCTCCACTCACCTGGGTAACGAGGCCTGCCCGGAAACACCCCGCAGCGTGCAGGGCAAATACGTCTGGCCCGTTTACAGCGATTTCGACATCTTCGTGGCCAATCTCGAAGGAGAGATTATCCAACAGCTCACCGATGAACCCGGCTACGATGCCGAAGCCACCGTCTCTCCCGACGGTAAAAAGATCGTTTTCACCTCCACCCGCTCCGGAGACCTGGAACTGTGGACGATGGACATAAACGGCAGCAACCTCCGGCAGGTGACCAATGAGCTGGGATACGACGGCGGGGCCTTCTTCTCTCCCGACAGCAGAAAACTGGTATTCCGCGCTTCCCGCCCTCAAACCGAAGAGGAAGTCCAAACATACAAAAGCCTGCTGGCGGAAGGAGTCGTACAGCCCTCAGATATGGAGGTCTTCGTCTGTAACACAGACGGCAGCGGTATGCAACAAATTACCGCACTGGGCGGCGCCAACTGGGCTCCCTATTTCCATCCGGGCGGAGGGCGCATCCTCTTTGCCAGCAACCACCATGTGGAAAGCGGCCGGCAATTCAATATCTTTTCCATTAAGCTGGACGGCAGCGGTTTAGAACAGATCACCTACGACGACGCTTTCGACGCCTTTCCCATGTTCTCTCCCGACGGCACAAAGCTCGCCTTCTCTTCCAACCGCAATAACGGTGGTACGAGAAGCACCAATGTTTTCATCGCCGACTGGAAGGAGTAAAAACACTTAATCATGAGACTGGAATTTCCAGGACACTTTTTCTGGGGAACGTCTACCTCCGCCGCGCAGGTGGAAACCGCTTCCGATCACAACTGGCGGGGTCTGAAAACCAGAGATGGCCATGTCTTTGAGCAGACCACCGCTCATGAGGGCCTCAGGGAGCTCGATGCGCAGTACATCGTGCAGTTTGGCAGCGTGTACCGCTGCGGGGTTGACTGGGCGCGCCTGCAGCCGGAACCCTTCGCTCCTTTTGACCTGAGCACCATCCAGGAATACCGGGATTTCTTTGAGACGCTCAAAGAAGGAGGTACGCGCATTTTCTTCGTCATCCACCATTTTACCAACCCCCTCTGGTTCGAGGAGAACGGCGGCTGGCTCAATGAGGACAATATTTCCGCCTTTGTCGACTACGCCCGGCAGTGTGTGGCGCATTTCGGTGATTACGTTTTCAACTGGAACACCTTCAACGAACCGAATGTATACGCCATGAGCGCCTATTTCCTGGGCGAATTCCCTCCTCATAAAAAGAGTTACTTCCAGGCCAACCGGGTGCTTCGGCATATGAGCCAGGCCCACAATATCGTCTATGACCTGATCAAGGCGAGATCACGGCAAATTCCCGTCGGCATCTCTCTGAATACAGGATGGTTCGAGGGGGCAAACTGGCTGGGAAAAATCCCAGCTAAATTTACCGATTGGTGGTTCATCGACCGTGCCGCCGGCCTGTTCGGCAAGGTGGATTACTGGGGGCTGAGCTACTACGCCTATGTGCCGTTTGACCCCTATCCCGTTACCGAGATCAAAAACCCGGGAAAGCTCAGCGAAATGGGTATCCCCCACGACAAGATGTGGGGCTATTACCCGGAAGGTTTCGGAAAGATCATGCGCCGGTTTCACCGGCGCTACCGCCTGCCCATCATCGTGACGGAAACGGGCATCTGTACCGATGACGATGAGAAGCGCATCCAGGCCATCCGGGATTACCTCCGGGTATGCCATGAGGCCATTCGCGATGGGGTTGAGCTGCAGGGTTTCATTTTCTGGAGTACCTGGGATAATTTCGAATGGCAGCTCGGCCCTACCTACCGCTTCGGGCTCGTCCGGGTGAACCGGGAAACCATGGAGCGGAAAATGACCCGGGCGGGTGAGTTTTACAAAAAAGTAACGGAGGAGAATGCAGTGCAGGCCTAACCCCAAAACGCTAAACCTCATGAAAGGATACCTGATCTTCAGCCTGGCCCTGGCCATGGCACTACCCCTCGGTGCTCAGAACGGCACCCCTCCCACTGCCGGCGCCCGCAGCCTGGGAATGGGAGGGACAGGGGTTTCTTTTACCGACATAAACAGCATCTTTTCCAATCAGGCGGGCCTGTCCAGCCTGGAGGGTTTTACCGCCACAGCCTTCAGTGAGAACCGCTTTCTGGTAAGCGAGATCCGCACCTTTTCGCTGGGCGCAGCCCTTCCTACTGCTTCCGGCACCTTTGGGCTCTCGCTCCACTATTTTGGTTTCGACGCCTACAACGAACAGCGCATTGGCCTGGCCTATGCGCGGCCGCTGTTTGACAAGCTTTCCCTGGGCGCCCAGTTCCTGCTGCTCAATACCCGCATTCCGGAATACGGCAACAAGGCGCTGCCCACTTTCGAACTGGGCCTTCTGGCGGAGGTATTGCCAGAGGTCAATTTTGGCATTCACTTGTCCAGCCCGGCGCGTATCGAGGTAGTGGACGAAGAAAATCTGCCCACCGTTTTGCGCCTTGGTTTCAGTTACCTACCTTCCGATAAGCTGCAGCTGCTGGCGGAGGTAGAAAAAGATATCGACTATCCGGCACGCGCGCGCTTTGGCGTAGAATATCGGGCTGTAGAAGCGCTGTTCTTAAGGTTTGGAATAGCTACCGAACCTACCAGCATGAGCTTCGGCCTGGGGCTGCAGCTGGAAAACAGCCTGCGCCTGAATGTGGCTTCCAGCTATCATCAGGTTCTGGGGTTCACCCCCGGCGCCAGCATCACTTACGGAATCTTCAAAAACGAGTAGGCCATCCTATGCATATACTCCTTGTTGCTGCTACCCCATTCGAGATCCAACCCAGCCAGGAATACTTGAAAAAGCACTTTATTCAGTCGTCTTCTTTCCAGTACCAGAAAGGAGATGTGGAAGTGTCTATTCTGATCACTGGCGTAGGCCTGCCTATGATGGCCTATGCCCTGGGCAGGGTTCTGAGTAATAAAAAGGTGAACCTGGCCATCAATGCCGGTATTGCCGGCGCTTTTAAGCCTGCTTTGAAAATTGGTGATGTCGTACAGGCGGCCAGCGAGCGCTTTGCCGACCTGGGTGTGCAGGAAGCGGACGGCCGTTTTACCGATGTGCATGAGATGGGCCTTATCGAGGGGGATCAGCCTCCATTCCAGAATGGAAAACTAATTAATGAGGCGGTAGAAAATTTTGCCTTTCTGCCCACCGTCAACAGCCTTAGCGTCAACAAGGTGCATGGCCATGAAGCTGACATCGAGGCCGTGCGGCAGAAATATCCCGATGCGGAGATCGAAAGCATGGAAGGCGCCGCCTTCTTCTACGCCTGCCTGCAGGAGGGCATCCCCTTTCTGGAAATCCGCAGCATTTCTAATTACGTAGAGCCCCGAAACCGCGACAACTGGAATGTGCCTCTGGCGATAGAGCGGCTGAATGAGGTGTTGGTGGAGTTGCTGGAATCTTTCTTTTAGAGCTTGTTTGGAGGCTGGTGTGTTGGCGTCTGACATCTGGCGTCTGGCATCTGAAATCTGACTTAACGGTGTTGCCCCACCTACGCTTAGGCTTCGGCGGGCGGGCAGGAATGATCGCGGCACGCTCTGAGCATCCGCTTTTTGCCGTTCAGGTCCTTCTTTAGCTCAACCATTCCAAACCCCTGTCTTTCAACTACTTCCGATACTTCACCTGCATTGTACTCATTCGTCTCAAAAAATAACCATCCCCCTTCTGTCAGGTGCTGTTTGGCAAACTCGGTGATACGGCGATAAAAAAGCAGGGGGTCGTCATCCTCCACGAACAGGGCCCGGCGGGGCTCGAAGCGTTTGACATTTTCCGGCATAAGCGCTGCTTCCTTATCCGGAATGTAAGGGGGGTTGCTGACGATGGCCTCAAAGCGGCCCAGTTTCTTGCACTGCTTCTCATCCAGAATATCGATATGCAGGAAGTCTATTTCCACCCTGTTGAGAGCGGCATTCTCCCGGGCAAGTTGCAGTGCCTCCTCACTGATGTCTATACCGGAGCATTGCCACATCGGGCGCTTGTCCTTCAGCACTACCGGAATGCAGCCGCTGCCGGAGCCGATGTCCAGCAGGCGGAGCGGTTTTTTATCCAGGGTTCCCAGTATCCAGTATACGAGTTCTTCTGTTTCCTGTCGGGGGATGAGCACTTCCGGGCCAACTTTAAAAGTAAGCCCATAGAACTGGGCGCTGTCCAGGACATATTGCACCGGCTCGTGCCTAAGCAGGCGGCTGGTGAAGCGAGCCAGCTGGCTTTTTTGTTCTGCCGTCAGTTCCTCTTCCCGCGCCGTATTGCGAATACCAAAGCCATCCTCAAAGAGGATGCGGGCGATAGCCTTTGCTTCGCCGGGCTCGTAAATGGTTTCGAGCTCCTGCACCATCTGCCGGTATGCTTCGCTGATCTTCACCACTCAGGATAAACGGGTTTTAAAATCTTTGTAACCAAACTCGCGCACTATTTCCAGGCGCTTGTTCTCCCGCCAGATGCAGATGTCGGGATGGCGCACGCCGTTAAAGGTGGTGGTTTTCACCATGGTATAGTGGATCATGTCCTGGAAGATGAGTTCGTCGCCCACTTCCAGTTCTTTTTCGAAGGAATAGGCATCCATGTAATCTCCCGCCAGGCAGCTTACCCCGCCGATGCGGTAGGTAGGCTTGCCTTCCTGTGGTTCGCTGGCGCCGGCGATCCGGGGGCGGTAGGGCATCTCCAGGGTATCCGGCATGTGGGCGGTGAAGGACACATCCACTATGGCGGTGCGCACCCCGCGGTTTTCGACGATATCGAGCACAGTGGATTTCAGGCCGCCCGTTTCCCAGGCGATGGCGCTGCCCGGCTCCAGGATGATATCCAGGCCGT
>CAYVVK010000003.1:32798-33893 GCA_964454855.1 uncultured Phaeodactylibacter sp.
ACCAACGACACCATCGTTTCCTTTCGATCCGGCGATGATATCCAGGCCGTATTTTTCACGGAACTTTTTCAGCAGGCCGATCAGATGCTCCGTATCGTAGCCCTTGCGGGTCATCAGGTGGCCGCCGCCGAAGTTCACCCACTTCAGCTGGCCGAAAAAGCGGCTGAAATGGTGTTCGAAAGCCGCCAGCACCTTTTCCAGGCCGTAGGAGGAAGATTCGCAAAGGGTATGGAAGTGCAGGCCTTCCACGCCCTCCGGCAGCCGATCCAGCCCATGCAGCTTATCGGGGGCAATGCCCAGGCGGGAGCCCCGGGCGGCGGGGTTGTAGAGGTCGGTCTCCACTTCCGAATATTCCGGGTTGACCCGCAGGCCGGCGGATATTTTATGGGGCGCTTCTTCCAGTTTGTCCTTATACCGTTCGTACTGGCTAAGCGAATTGAAGGTGATGTGGCTGCTGTAGCGCATGATGGCCTCAAATTCCTTCGGAATGTATGCCGGAGAATAGGAATGCGCCTTAACGCCCATCTCTTCATAGATCAGCCGGGCTTCGTGCAGAGAACTCGCAGTAGCGCCCTTAAGGTATTTCCCGACCATGGGAAATACCCTCCACATGGCGAATCCCTTAAGGGCGAGGATGATGGAAATCCCGGCTTCGTCCTGTACGCCTTTTATCAGTTCCAGATTCTGCCGCAGCAGTTGCTCGTCCAGGACGAAGGCCGGAGAAGGTACTTTTGAGTAGTCGATCATAGTTTTAGTCCATTTCGAGCTCTGCATCCAGCTTTTCTTCCCAGGGCAGGCCCATGTCTCCCAGCTTGTCGAGGAAGGGGTCGGGGTCGAACTCTTCGACGTTAAAAACGCCTTCTCCCGTCCATTTACCGTTGAGCACCATCATAGCGCCCAGGGTGGCGGGCACGCCGGTGGTGTAGGAAACACCCTGCGCGCCGGTTTCCTTATAGGCTGCTTCGTGGCTGCAGTTGTTCCAGATGTAATAAGTGCGTTCCTTGCCGTCCTTGAGCCCGCGGATGCGGCAGCCGATGGAGGTTTGGCCGCTGTAGTTCTCTCCGAGCTCGCCCGGGTCGGGAAGTAGGGCTTTCA
>CAYVVK010000004.1:0-32125 GCA_964454855.1 uncultured Phaeodactylibacter sp.
TGGGGCAATGTTTTCAAAGAGATGTATCACCACCACGACGGCATGGTCTACGCCGGCAACTGGGGAGGCGGCCTGACGGTATTCAACCCGGAACGCCGCTACGTGAAGGTGATGGATGTCAGCAACCAGGCCGCGACCTGTCTGTTTCCCAGTATAGCTTTCTCTACGGGGAAGACAATCCGGAATACCATACTTTCCGGATACTGCCCACCGGCGAGCTGGTGTTCGGCGCCATGAACCGGATCATCGTCGCTGACCCCAGGGCACTGCGCCACAACGAAGAAAAGCCCGCCCCCTACCTTAAGGGCATCAACGTGCTCGAGGAATCGTACAGAGAAGCAGGCTCTCCCCTTCTGGCCCGGCAGCTGCGCCTGCGCCATTGGGAAAACTTCTTTTCGTTCGACTTTTCCGCCCGGGGTTTCACTCTCGGGAAACAGAACCGCTTCCGCTACCGCCTGAAAGGTTTTGAAGACAACTGGATCAATGCCAAAGGCCGGCGCAACGCCAACTACACCAATGTACCCCCCGGAGACTACGTTTTCCAGCTGCAGGCCGCCAACAACGAGGGCGCCTGGAATGAGGACATCTTTGAGCTTCCCGTTTCTATTGCTTCACCCTGGTGGTCGCATTGGTGGTTTATTGCCGGGGCCTTACTGCTGCTGGCCTACCTCATCTACAGCCTTTACCGCTACCGGGTAGGGCAAATCCGCCGGGAGGAAAAACTGAAGGCCGACTTTGAAAAACAACTGGCCAATGTAGAAATGTCTGCCCTGCGCGCGCAGATGAACCCGCATTTCCTCTTCAACAGCCTGAACTCCATCGAGCGCTTCATCATTAAGAACGAATCCAGAAAGGCATCGGAGTACCTTAACAATTTCGCGCGCCTCATCCGGCTGATCCTGCAGAACTCCCGCTCCAACTACGTCAACCTGAAGGACGAAATAGAGGCTCTGGAGCTATACCTGCAAATGGAGAACCTCCGGTTTCAGGACAAATTCAACTATGAGCTCATCATTCAGGAAGGGCTGGAAATAGAAAACATAGACATCCCTCCCATGCTCATTCAACCCTATGTGGAGAACGCCATCTGGCATGGCCTGATGCATAAAAAGGATAAAACGGAGGGCAAGGTAGAGTTACATATATCACGAAACAATGGCTACCTGCACTGCAAAATCGAAGACAACGGCATAGGGCGGGATAAGGCCATAGAGATGAAGACCCACAGCCCGCAGCAGGGCAAGCGTTCGGTGGGCATGCAGATCACCCAGGACCGCATCAGGATCATCAACAAACTGTATAATTCCAATACTACCGTTAATATTATCGACCTTAAGAACGGAGACGGCGAAGCTGCCGGCACCAGAGTAGAATTAAGTATCCCTATCTAAATCAAAGCCATATGACTATCAAAGCCGTGATCATCGACGATGAAAGATACAGCATCGACACCCTGCAGTGGAAGCTGGAGAATTACTGCCCCGAAGTGGAGGTAGTAGAAGTATTTGACGACCCCCAGCAGGGCCTGGAGTACCTCAGGCAATGCCCTCCCGGCCTTTTATTCCTGGACATCCAGATGCCCATGCTCAATGGGTTTGACGTATTGGAAGAATTGGGCCCCAGCCTGCCCTTTGAAGTTATATTCACCACAGCCTATGACCAGTTCGGCATACAGGCCGTGAAGGCCAGCGCCCTGGATTATCTGCTTAAACCTGTTCAGAACAAGGAGCTTAAAAATGCCGTGCAAAAGTATATCGAAAAGAAAGCCCAGAACGGCGGCCTGAGCCCCGAACAGGTACGCGGCCTGCTCGATAATGTGGATGCCGAACAGGAAGGAAAACTGGGGAAGGTTGCCCTCGCCACCCGGGAAAGCATAGAGTTCGTGGAGCCCAATGACATTATCGTCTGCTCTTCCGACAGCAACTACACCATGGTGTATTTGTCCAACGGCCGGAAAAAACTGATCTCCCGTACGCTCAAAGAGTTTGAAGACATCCTTACGCCCTACAACTTTTATCGCCCTCACAATTCCCATCTCGTCAACCTTTCCAAGATCAAAGAATATATCCGAAGCGATGGGGGATACCTCATCATGTACAACCAGATGAAGATCCCCATCTCCAAGTCGAGAAAGGACCAGTTGCTGGAACGCCTGCAGTGACCTCCTTCAGCCAGGCGGGCACTCCACTCCTCAGGGGATGCGGAACCATCATTTGCCTTTTCCATCCTTCGTATGCTTTCCATCAGTTTTTCCGATGACTATCACCCCCCGCCCCGCCCCGTTCCGTTGAAGCCTTAGGGATCGCGCAATAATAAGTTACTCAGAATAGACGAAGTTATTTTGTGCGCTAACAAGGCAAAAAACGTAGGCATAGTGGAGCTACGGCGTCCCGATAGCCATCGGGATTAACGCCGTTAGCGTGCAAAAGAACGAGACTGAATGGGTAAGTTATTGTTGCGCAATTCCTTACTGCGGCAATTTCCCAATACGGCCATCACCCGCTTTTCCTCCTCCCCCGAGGCCCTGGGCGCCAGAAAGCTGGCCACAATGGCTTCTTCCGTAAAGGCTTGCGGAAAAACCTGTGGAAAGGAGTGCTCAAATGGATACGAGGCCCCCGGCACTTTAATTTTAAGGTTCTTTGACAAATCCTGCGTTCCAAAGACAGTGCTTCATGCGGAATCAGTGCGACATGAAGGAGCAAGGCTTTCGTATGAAGCACTGTCCACAGGATTTGTCAAAGAAGGAATTTTAATAACCCGGGATAAAATAAGTAGCCGCTCTGCTCCAGCAGGTTGTTGACGTCAAAACCTGTCGTCACGCCAAACTCTACGATGCTCAGGTCGAGCGTGCTGGGGTCGTACACCAGCGTGTGGATGCGGTAGTCGCCTTCTTCGCTTAGGGATTGCCGAATAATAAGTTGCGTGTATAGCCGAAGTTATTTTGTGCGCTAACAAGGCAAAAAACGTAACCATAGTGGGGCTACGGTGAGGCTTTTTAACGTAGTTAGCGTGCAAAAGAACAAGGCTAGATAGGTAAGTTATTGTTCGGCAATCCCTTACTTCAAATTCCGGAGTTTCATTCACGGCTGCTATTACCATGCCGTTGCCGCTGGTCAGTACATACAGCACTTCAAAGCCTGCAGGCACTGTGGGGGCTTCGCCTTCGGTGGCGATCAGCTCTGCCGTGCCTGCAAATGGAAGGGAATGGTTTATTCTCAAACTTAAAAACGGGCTTGTGTAAAAAGCCTGAATCCAAATTGATTGATGAAAACAGAGCGGTGTAAATACTTCCTTGACAGGGGGTAAATACATTGTAAAGCCCTCTGCCCTTCTTTTACGATTAACCACAGATAATAAAAACGCCGCAGATTCTAACTGAAACTGCCCTTCCGCTCAAATGAAATGGAAGCCCGGTTGTTTTATACTGATCTTTATATCCGTAACCAAAGCAAGAGTGATCACCCGAAAACCCTTACCCAACATGAAAAAAGACATGCCGGCCAATAAAAGCTCAAAAGGAACGAAATGGAATTCCGGTGCCCTCGTCCAGGTAGACTACACCTCCGTGGGCAGGAGTATCCTGCTGGAACAGCCCGGGCAGACCTTCCTCCAGGCCGCGATCAAGAACCGCATTTCTCACATGATGGAATGCGGTGGGAACGGCCGCTGTACTACCTGCCGGCTGCGCATCCTGGATGGAATGGAAAATGTCACTCCCCGAAACGCCCTGGAGGACAAACTGGCCAGAGAGAGGAGCTGGGAAGATAATATCAGGCTGGCCTGCCAGAGCAGCGCCACCGGGCCTGTGAAAGTGGAGCGGCTCATTAAGACCTTTTCTGAAGTCAGCCGGCTGCAGGTAGAGAAGGTAAAGGCCGAGCGCGGGGAGGAAAAAAAACTGGCCATCCTGTTTTGCGATATGCGCAACTTTACCACCTTCGTGGAAGGCAACCTGGCCTATGATGTAGTGCATATCCTCAACCGCCTTTTCGTGGTGCTTGGCGAGCCCATTCTGATGAACAACGGCTTCATCTACCAGTATGTGGGCGATGAGATCGTGGCGCTCTTCGGCATGGAAAACGACAATGCGGAGGAAAGCTGCCTGTCCGCCATCAGGGCTGCCCTCGGTATGAGCGCTGCCCTGGAATCCTTCAATGTGGGCCTTCAGGAAGAGTTCGGCGTTCAGATCGAAATAGGGATCGGTGTCCACTACGGAGCGGTAGTGGCTGGAAGGCTGGGCCACCCCAGCCACCAGCAGTTCAGCGTCATCGGCGATGCGGCTAATGTGGCCAGCCGGGTCCAGGCCGCCACCAGAACGATGAGAGCCGGTATTCTTGCCTCCGAAGCGGTACTGGATGAACTACCGGCAGAAATAGCCAAAACGGGAATATCGGATACGGTCGAGCTGAAAGGAAAAAGCCGGCCCGTGCAACTGTTTGAGTTACTGGGTTTCTCAAAGCCCGACAAGCTATTTCTCGTGCAGGAATCCATGGCCATCCTCTTTCAGGATGACGGTGGCTTCGCCAATGACTTCTACGAGCGGCTGTTTAAAATTGCTCCTGAGGTGCAACACCTTTTCAAAGGCAGCATAAAGATACAGGGCTACCTGATGACGCATATGCTTAAAGGAGCCATCTACAGTTTCGGGCGGCCCAAAAACCTGGCCCTGGGCTTTCAGGAACTCGGCAAGAGGCATCTCGATTACGGCGTTGAAGACTACCACTATCCCATAGTCCGCGAAGCACTTGTCGCCACCCTGCGGGACCGGCTGGGAGACAACTACAAGCCGGAACTGAAGGAAGCCTGGGAGTGGGTCATCGAGCAGGCCTTTGCCCTCATGCTTCAGGGGGCGGAAAAAGCCCGGAAAAAGAAAAGCAAAAAGAAGCCTATGAAAATAAAGTGACCCCTCTTATTCCAAAACCTCAAAATTCATCCATCATGAAAACATCATCATCGGCTTATTCCATCGCTACTGCCCAAAACGGTGCAGGCCAGAACGCCAATTCTTCCGCCACGAATACCAAAAAAGGGCTGAAGGCCATCCGCCCGGTTTTCAAGGCAGGCTCCTCCAATGTCTATGACCCCAAAGCAGGGCTGTCCCTCATCATTCCTTCCGAGTTCAAGATCTTCCAGAGCAACGGCAAGGCCTGGCTGGGCGGCTCCACCGATGGGCAGTACTACCTCCACATCGAGCGCTTCTCCAGAGCCATCGAACAACTTCCGACCATCCTCGCTGAGGGAGACCTTGATCTGTACCTCTGCTCCGTAAAGCCCATCGAGGCCATCGGCGCCGACATCAGAGGCGTAGAAGTGAGCGGCAGCCTCGCCGGGCAGGCCATTACCGGCTACCTCGCCGTCATCAATTTCTCGGAAACGCTGAGCTATCAGGTGCTGATCGCCGGTGAACAAGGCCACAAGGCCGATCGCCTGAAGTCTATGGTGCTGGAGGTCATCGGCCGCATCGCTATAGCGCGGGAGGCGGCATAAAGAAGTGATCACCCCCCGCCCAGCCAGGGCATCAGCTGTCCGGCAGCCCAGAAGCCCAGGAAGGTGCCCAGGGCATTGCCCAGCGACCCCAGAAGCACGGCCGGCAGTACCAGGTCATTGCGGCCCAGGCTGCGCGCCAGGGCCAGGGCGGAAGTCCCTCCGCCCACATTAGCCTGCGAAGCGACGGCCGCCATGTCCAGGTCGAGTTTCATCAGGCGGGCGGCGGCGAAGGTCACTGAACCATGGACCGCTACTGCTGCCAGGGCAAAACCGAGCAACACTACACCCATATACCCTAGGCGCTGTAAAGCCTGCACATCGCAAAACGCACCGATGACGGCCAGAAAAAGGTATACCGAGAACATGCCCAGGGTTTGGGCTCCTACCAGCCGCCGGGCCAGCGGAAGTTGTGCGATGATCAGCGCAATTAGGGTAATGGTAATGATAGAAGGCACCGGATACCCCAGGCTGGCCGTCCAGGCTGCAAAAAGGTTTGATATCAGCAGAGCGCCCAGGCCGAGGGCAAATACCAGCCCCAGATCCACGGGATGGATGTGTTCGGTATCCTCTTCGATCCCGAGAGAAGGAAGCTCATCCGCCGGGCGGCCCAGCGCTGACTTTGGCCAGAAGGGCGCCAAAAGGCGGGGTAAACCCAGCGTGGCCACCATCCAAATGGTGGTGAGTATGTTGTCAACGACTACCGCCCCGCCGTACAGCCCGCCTTCGCGCACTACTTCGTAGTGCAGGGCCACAGCATTGAAGTTTACGCTTCCTCCGGTATACGTTCCCACAAACATCCCCCCGAGCGCACTGTAAAGTGGGCCTATGGCTTGTGGCCCGTTTACCAGCCACATGCCCAGCACGGCCCCGAAAGTAGTCGCCAGAGACCCAATGAGGAACAGCAATACTATGGGCAGGCCCGCAGCCAACACATCCCGGAGGTTTACGCGCAGCAGCAGCCAGAAGATGGAAATGGGCGCCACATAGGCAAAGATGGCCTCATAGGCTGGCACCGGCTGCTCTTCGGTGGAACCGGCGGGCATCAGGCCTGTATTGGCCACGACTGCCGTGACTACAATGACCAGCAAGGCCGTACCCAGGCTTCGCAACCGGGTATTCCGCACCAGCCATTCCGACAGCACCACGATCAGGCAGAGCATAGCCAGTACATAAAGGGTGTTCGTTATCATGAAACTCTTTTTTTTGGCTTCTGGCTTACTAAAAATCGTACTACCCCCTGCCCTGCATCATGTCCATCACTTCCAAAAAGCGTTCCTCATAAAGGCCCCGCAGGCGTTGGTGGCCCTCTTCTTCAAGTTGCACCAGGCCACTCGTATTCTTTTCCGCCTGCTCCGCCGTCTTAATACCTGGGATCACAGTAGACACTTCCTTAAAGCTGATAATAAAGCTGAGCGCCAGCTCTGTTTTGCTGAGGCCGTACTTGTCGGCTATTTCCCAGGCGGGCTCCAGGGCATTCAGAGAAGTTTCCAGTACCGGGCGGGCCAGGCGCAGGGAGCGGTGGTCGCTCTCGGGAAATGTCGTTTCCGGAGTGAACTTACCGGTCAGCAGGCCGAATTGCAGTGGCATGCGGGCGATAATGCCGTAGCCTAGCTCCGTTGCCTTTTCCATTATCGGGACAGCCCGCTGGTTCAGCATATTGAGCACCAGCTGAAAACCATGGCCCAGCTGCCGTTCCATCAGAAACTCAGCTTCGGGCTCCGGCGCGAAGGTATTCAGGGACAGCCCCCAGTAGCGGATTTTGCCCTGCTCCCGAAGCTTTTCCATGGCCTCGATGCATTGCCCATCCTCCAGGTGAGGCATACGGGCTACGTGCAGCTGATAGAAATCGATAGTGTCCCGGCGCAGCCGCCGCAGGCTCTGCTCGCAGGCCTCGATGAGGTAATCGTAGGAGTAGTCCAGGAATATCTGTTCGTCCTCGCCCAGGCGCTGGCCCACTTTTGTGGCAATGACGACATCATCGCGGTTGCCAAAAGTTTTGCCGATGAGCTCTTCCGAATGGCCAAAGCCATAGAAATCTGCCTTGTCGTAAAAATTGATGCCTTGTTCGAAAGCGTGTTTCAGCGCCCTGATGGATTGCTCATCGCTGACATCTCCCCAGCCGATGGGAATGTCTCCTGCCATTGCCGGGCCGCCGATTGCCCAGGCGCCAAAGCCTACGACGCTAACTTTCAGGCTGGTATTGCCGAATTGCCGGTATTCCATACATTCATTTTGCAGGCCTGTCATAGCCGTTTCCCGGTACGGCCTTCAGCCTCTGTTTCCTAATGAACCGCTTAATATAGCATTTGTCAGCCATTACGGGAAAAGAGTCTGCATTTTAGCTATCTTTATTCTCCGATGTCTGAGGGTATGTTCTTGATGCTAATTGAGAAAACAGTGTATAGGTTTCTAACCATATTATTTCCACTCCTGTTTTTGCTCCCTGTCCTGAAAGGCCAGTCCCCGCCCAGGATCAGCCGGATTGGGGTTGCCGATGGCCTGTCTGACCAGTCGGTCAACTGTATTTTTCAGGACAGCCGGGGCTTCCTGTGGGTAGGAACGGCCAACGGCCTGAACCGCTACGATGGATATTCTTTCACCATTTATGAGTACAACCCGACAGATACCAACAGCCTGAGCAGTAACTGGATCCGGGCCATCGAGGAGAGCAGGGACGGATATCTCTGGATAGGCACCGAGAACGGCCTCAATCGGTATGACCCAGACACAGAGTCCTTCCGGCGGTTCTACCATGAGCCGAAAAATAACGGCAGCCCGGGCAACAGCCATGTCTATACTATTTTTGAAGACAGTAAGGGGAGGCTGTGGACAGGCACCCGCGAAGGAGGGCTGGGCCGATATGACTCTTCCACCGAAAAGTTCGAAAACATCCAATTGGGCAACATTAAAGAGGTTCAGTGTATCCTTGAAGATGAGAAGGGGGCACTCTGGATCGGCACCTGGCGGGATGGGCTGTTGCGTTATCAGCCTGATGACAATACCTTAAGAACCTACCAGCACAGCCCTTCCGGCCCAGCCAGCCTTAGCCAGAATTCCATCAGGACGATATTCCAGGATAGCCGGGGCAGGCTCTGGATCGGGACTTATAACCGAGGGCTGAGCCTGCTGGAAGATGCCGAAACCGGCCGCTTCCGGCACTATCAACCCACTTCTTCCGGCCTGGCCCACGAATCCGCCTGGGCCATCAGCGAGGCTTCCAACGGCAAGCTGTGGGTAGGCACCTACGGGGGCGGCCTGCACCTGTTCGACCCGCAAAAGGAACAGTTCACCCGCTATCAACACCGTTCGGATGACCCCTACAGCCTGAGCAACGACGCGGTGCGCACCCTTTTTAAAGACCGCGAGGGCCTGCTCTGGATCGGAACAAACAGCGGCCTTAACCGCCTTTCCCCTCATGCCGGCCAGTTCAGGAATTTCCAATACGAAATAAATGGCAGCAACAGCCTGAGCGATAATGCCGTGTGGGCCATCCACCATAATGGGAAAGGCCAGCTCTGGATCGGCACTTTCAACGGACTGCTCAACCTGCTCAACCTGGAGTCCAATACTTTTCAGTACTTCCCGTATGACTCCGGCCCGGATGGCCCACACAACAGCCCGGTTTACGCCATTAGCGGCAGCCGCGACGGGTCTCTCTGGGTAGGCACTTTCGGCGATGGCCTGCACCGGCTGGCGCCCGATGGCAAAGCCCTGGCCCACTACCGCAATATGCCCGGCCAGGAAAGAAGCGGCCTGAGCTCCGGGCTGAGCAGTAATGAGGTGCTGTCTGTGCTTGAAACCAGCGACGGCACGCTCTGGGCCGGCACCTACAACGGCCTGCACCGCCTGATGCCTAAGAAAAACCAGTTTCGGATACTGACCCACATACCGGGAGACAGCAGCAGCCTGAGCAACAACATCATTTGGGCTTTGGCAGAGGGAGAAAAAGGCACCCTCTGGCTGGGCACCAACGGCGGCCTCAACCGCCTCGACACCCGCACCGAAAGATCCCGCGCCTACTTACACCATCCACAGGATACCGGCAGCCTGGCTTATAATGCGGTACGCTCCATCTACAAGGATAGCCGCGGGCGGCTGTGGGTAGGAACCCGGGGCGGCCTTAGCCGGTTTGTGCCGGAATCGGAGTCCTTCGTCAACTACCACACCAAAGATGGCCTGCCCAGCAACATCATTTACGGCATTCTGGAAGACGGCCTGGGGCGCCTCTGGCTCAGCACGACCAAGGGCATTTCCTGCTTTGATCCTGAGGAGGAGTCTTTTCGCAACTACGATGAGCGGGATGGCCTACAGGGATTCTCTTTCAACGTGGGCGCTTACGACAAGAACCCCGTCACCAACGAACTGTACTTCGGAGGAGAGAACGGCATGAGCGCCTTCCATCCCGATAGTGTCGGTACCGTAACGGCAGCCCCGCCTATTGCCATCACCAGCATACGCTATTACCGTTCCGGTGAGGAAACCCAGGCGCTAAAGGCCCATTTGCCAGATGGGAAAGAAGAACTTAGGTTTTCCTACCACGACCACATCATCACCTTCGAGTTTGCGGCGCTGAGCTTTGACAATCCCTCCCGCAACCGATACGCTTACCGCCTGAAGGGCTTCAATTCCTCCTGGGTACAGCTGGGCACCGAAAGGAAAACGACTTTCACCAACCTCAGCCCGGGGGAATACGTGCTTGAGGTAAAAGGCGCCAATAGCGATGGGGTATGGAATGAAGAAGGCAGCAGCCTGGCCTTCACCGTTCTGCCCCCCTGGTGGCGAACCCCCTGGGCACTGGGCATTTATTTTCTTTCCGCAGCCGGCTTATTGTGGCTAATTTATCGATGGCGCACTCAGAAACAAAGGCATCGCATCGCCTGGCAACAAAAAGAGCTCGAGCGGGAACGCGAAGTTTCGGAGCGCTTGCGACAGGTGGATAAGATCAAGGATCAGTTTCTGGCCAATACTTCTCACGAATTGCGCACCCCTCTGCAAGGTATCATCGGCCTGTCGGAAGCGCTGCTGGGCCGCGCCCGCCGACAGGAAGAGCGGGAAAGCCTGTCCATGATCATTTCTTCCGGCAAACGGCTCAACAGCCTGATCAATGATATTCTCGATTTTTCAAAGCTCAAAAATTACGGGCTGGAGCTCCAGTCCAAGCCTGTGGGCCTGCACGCGCTTGCCGATGTGGTGCTCCGCAACAACGCCCCACTGGCCTCAGCAAAAGGCCTGAAGCTGATCAATCACATACCGCATGACTTCCCTGCGGTGAAAGGCGATGAAGGGCGCCTGCAGCAAATCCTGTTCAACCTGGTGGGCAACGCCATTAAATTTACCTCCGAAGGACAGGTGCTGGTCAGCGCCAGAGTGATCCAACCAAGCCCGGCGCAGCCGGAAGGCATGGCGGAAGTAATGGTTGAAGATACCGGCATCGGCTTTTCCGAAGACAAGAAAGAGGTCATTTTCCAGGATTTTGAACAGGGTGACGGCTCTATCGCCCGCGAATTTTCGGGCACCGGCCTCGGCCTCAGCATCTCCCGGCGGCTGACCGAGCTGCATGGTGGAAAGATGTGGGCGGAATCGGTACCCGGGAAAGGCTCATCTTTCTATTTCACCCTCCCCCTGAGCGAGGAAAAGGCTCCCCTTAAGCCACCCCCTGACCAGCAAGGCGGTATTGCGAGAAGTACCATCCCTTCCCAAAGAACCATCGAACCTAAGCCCGTTGTGGCTGATGGCGGCAGGAAGATACACATCCTGGTGGCCGATGACGAACCCATCAACCAGCAGGTGCTCAAAAGCCACCTCTCGCCGAAGTACTACAAACTCACCCAGGCGCTCAACGGCGAGGAAGCCATCCAGATACTGGAGAGCGGCCAGCACTTCGACCTGGTATTGCTGGATGTGATGATGCCTCGCATGTCGGGCTATGAAGTCTGCCAGAGGATCCGCCAGAAATATCTGCCTTCGGAACTGCCCATCATCATGGTCACGGCCAAGAACCAGGTGGAAGACCTGGTGCAGGGGCTCGGCCTGGGGGCTAACGACTACCTCTCCAAACCTTTTTCCAAAGAGGAGTTTCTCGCCCGCATCAAGACGCATATCGACCTGCACCGAATCTTCGATGTAGCCGGCCGCTTTATCCCCAATGAGTTCATCCGCTCTCTGGGCAGGAGCCGCATCACCGAGGTGGAGCTGGGCGACTTTGCCGAGCGGAAAGTAACGGTATTCTTTTCCGATATCCGGGACTATACCACCATGGCGGAAAGCATGACCCCCGAGGAAAATTACCGCTTCGTCAATGCCTTTAACGGCCGCATGGGGCCCATCATCAAGGAAAACCATGGCTTCGTCAATCAGTATCTGGGGGACGCCATCATGGCGATCTTCCCCATTAATCCGGCAGATGCCCTGCAAGCGGCCATCGGCATGCACCTCTCCCTGAGAGAGTACAATAAAATGCGCAGCCCCAGAGGGCGGGCCCCCGTCCGGGTGGGCATGGGCCTGCATACTGGCTCGCTCATCATGGGCATCATCGGTGACGAACAGCGCATGGATGCCGCCACCATCTCCGACACCGTCAATACAGCCTCACGCATCGAAAACCTGACCAAACACTACGGAACTTCTATACTGTTTAGTGAAGACAGCCTCTCCGGAATAGAAGACAGGGAACGCTTCCACTATCGCTACCTGGGCCGGGTACTGGTGAAAGGCAAAAAAGAGCCTACCGGCATTTATGAATGCTTCGACGGAGACTCGCCGGAGCAGTTTGACAATAAAATGAAAACGCTGGATCACTTCCAGGCGGGCCTCCATCATTTCCTGGAAAAGGAATTACAGGAATCCATGCGGGCCTTCGAAGCCGTGCTGCACGAGAACCCCGATGACCTCACCGCCCAGCGTTTCCTGAACAAAGTGGCTCTGCTGATCTCCTCCGGAATCCCGGAAGGATGGACGGGCGTGGAGCTGATGGAGAGCAAGTGATCTTTGCGGCCTCTACTTTCAATCCACCATATCATTGACCATATCGACGATGTCGTGGGTAGTCACGATCCCCACCAGGCTGCCGCTATCATCTACTATTGGAATGGAGCGAAAGCGGTTCTCTGCCAGCATTTGCACCGCTTTTTTGACCGGCTCGCCTTCGTGCAGGGTGACCACCTCCTTGTGCATAATTTCATTGATCTTGAAAGCACGCATCTTGGCGGATTCGCGGAAGCGGTCAGATTCGTGAACGGTAAAGCCGCGTAGCAGGTAAAGGAAATCCGACTTACTTATGATGCCCACCACCTTGCCCTCTTCTTCGATAATGGGAACATGGTGGATGCGATACTGCTTGAAAATTTCATCCAGGACAGTCACCGCATCATTGGGGCCGGCAGTTTTGAGGTCAGTAGTCATTATGGTGGAAACAGGTGCGTCGAGTTTCATTGCAGTATTATTTTAAATGAAGCCTTTGCGGGAAAATACCGCAACCAAGGGCTGAGACAATTCTGGCAGAAGCCGATAGACAGCTCAAAAATATAATTTTTAAAGAAACTGCCCATAAAAGGAAGAGATTTATACTTTTGGTTGCGCCAAACCTGATTACATCCCCGGCAGCAACATCACTGCATTCTGCATCATGCGGCTCGGCCCGCGCCAGAACATCCGGTAGTGTGGGTTCTCCATTAGATAGACGATCTTGCCCTGCCCCATAGGCTGCACGGCGGCAAATACCCGCCCCGCCAGGTGCTCCAGGTTTTCCCGGCTGGCATAACCGGCTACCAGCAACTCATCGGCCTCATTGCGGTAGTATCCCACCGCCTGCAGGCCCGGGTTAGCCTTCAGGGCATCAGAGCCAAAAGTGAGCGTGTACACTTCTTCTTCCAGGCCAAAAGCCAGGGGATTGGTGTTATCGATGCGGCTCCTCAGAGCAGAGCCCGGGATGTTCTTCTTCCCGTAAAAATCTTTCCGCTGCTCGTAAGGCACGTAAAGGGCGGCTTCTGAAGAATCTTTCTTTACTTTCAGCAATTCCACCTCCGCGATCTTGGATTTTTCCTTGGTAAAAAATTCCGTGGCGGATTCCAGGGCTACGATCAGGCCGCCTCCCTGCACCCAATCCTTGAGTTGCTTCTGCTCTTCCTCCTTGAACAATTTTTCCAGATCGCCACCGCCGCCGGGCAGGATCAGCACATCGTAATCATTGAGGTCGGCGTAGCCGTAGCGGCTGCCGAACTGCGGCAGGGCCGTTTGTTTGAGGATGGAAGTGCGTATTCGCTGTACGGGAAGCTCTGTATCCTGGTCGAACAGGAAATACACCTGGCCACTGGTGTAGGTATTAAAGGGCGGTTCCACCATGAGGGCTACTTTGGGCTGCTTGAGCGGCTGGCTGTCGCCGGAAGCCAGGTCGATGCCCTTCTTCATGCGCCCGCTGTTCTGGCCGATGATGGTGATTCCGGTGGCCTCCGCGATGGCCTTCATATCCTGGTGGATGCTGTCCAGCTTTTCCATGTTCCTGCCCAGCAGGATCACCAGAGAGCCGGGGGAAAAGGTGCGCTGGCCGTCGGAAAAGGCCTTTTGCACTGAGCGTACGCGATAGCCTTTTTCCCAGAGCCTGGCCAGGGCTTTGGGGGCATGCCGTTGCTTCCATTCAATGGTATAAGCGTAGCCCGCAGGGCTGTTGATCACCTGCCCTGGAGCAGAAGTAAAGTCCGTTACCGATGTGCTTTTCACGGCCAGTGCCTGCTCGGTGGAATAGGCCTCCAGGTTGTAGGCCAGAGGAGCAGACCAGGTGGCCATGTCGTACATCACCGAATCTTCAATGGCCAGGTTGCGCGCCATTACGGAATTGATGAACAGGTGCCGCGGCTGATCCGTGCGGATGATGTAGTCACCCGCCGAGAAGCTTTGCTTTCCCGTTTTTCCCGTGCGAAAATCCAGGGCAGAGGCAGAGAAGCCGGCGCCGGCCTGTTCCACCTGCACGCCATGATGATCCAGCATGCGGAGTACTTCCGGCAGATAGACGTTGTCATTCTTTTTCAGAATGTAGGACTTGGTGGCCGACTTGCTGTGCTCCGGCTGGAAAGCTTCGTAGCTGTAACGGATGAGATCTTCCCGGCGCTCCACCGCCTTGCGGATGGTGGCCAGGGAGGTGGTGTAGTGGTCGAAGATCCGCTGCCGAAAGGTAAGCGTATAGCCGTCATCGGTTTCGATGGCCAGCCCGCCGGCAATGCCGCCCTGCTCCGTCAGCATGCCGATGGCGCCCATCACGCTGGGGTAACTGGAGCCATAGCTGGGGTAGAAAAAGTCGAAAGCCTCCCGGGTGAAGTAGGAGATGTGATGACGGTCGAAGGCCGCGGCATTGGCCTGGCCGATGGTATCCGTCAGGGGTTCGTATGCATCGGGTAGTAGCTTATTTCGGGGCGTGGTGCCCGGCATGGTGAAGTAGTTGTTGTTGTACCCCATTTCGTGGTAATCGGTGTGCAGGTGGGGCATCCAGCGCTGGTACTCGCGGGTGTGTCCGCGCGATTCGGGATGCACGCCCCAAATCCAGTCGCGGTTGAGGTCGAACCAGTAGTGGTTGGTGCGGCCGTTGGGCCAGGGGGCATAGTGCTCCAGGTCTCGGGGCTCGTCGGCAATGACGTTGCGCCGCATGCTCTTGTACCAGTACACATAGCGGTCTCTGCCGTCGGCATTGATGCAGGGATACATGACGATGATGGCACTGCGGAGCAGGTTTTGCGTTTCCTCGTCCGTAGCCGCCGCCAGGCGGTAGGCTACCTGCATAGCCGCTTCGGTGGAAGAAGCTTCATTGCCGTGGATGTTATAACTGAAAGAGATGAAAACCGGCAGTGTGCGGATGAGTTCTTCTGCCTCATCGCTGCTGATCCCTTCCCGGCCGGACAGGCGCAGGTTCTGCTGGCGGATCTCCTCCAGGCGGGCCTGGTTTTCCGCTGAGCTGATCACAAGGGTGTAGAGTTTGCGCCCTTCGTAGGTTTCGCCGTACTGTTGCAGGGCCACTTTACCGGAAGCCTCGGCGAGCGTTTTCAGGTAGCCCTCCACATGGGCGTATAGAGTGAAGGCCTCCCCTAATTCATAGCCCAGATAGTCTTTTGGAGAGGTGATACCCGGATCGTAAGACAGTCCGGGCTCAAAGGCAAAGCGGCTGTCCAGTAGTTTGGGCTGAGCAGCCCCTGTATTCAAACTTACCAGTAGGAAAAACAGAAAGACAAAGGTAGAAAAGTGTTTCATCACGTAATTTTTTAGCTGGCTTTCGGTAAAGATAATCAAGTCACCAGTACCTCCCGCATTCCCCTCACCAGCTCTTCATCCACTTCCTGCCAGCGGAATTCCTCCTGCACGCTCTCATCCCCCATATTGACCGAGCCGGTGTACTGCATCCGGCTTTCCACCTCCTTACGGGCGGCGGAGTGGAGTTCTGTCAGGCCATCGATGTCCATGAGGTTTCCAATATTTTCCGGCAGCAGTTCCCCGCAGGCCATGATGGTGATGCGCGAACCTGCATATTCTACAAAGCGCCGGATATTGGCCTTCCCCTCCTGAGCATTGGGCTGCTGCCCGGAAGTCAGGATACGCTTTACACCAAGCGCTGCCAGCTGATCGATGGCGGCCAGGGGGTTGCGGCACATATCGAAGGCGCGGTGGAAGGTGAATGGCAGGGGGTGGGTAGTTTCCACCATCAACCGGGTGCGGGCTTCATCGATAGTACCATCGGCATTAAGGGCGCCGGAGACGATGCCGTCGGCGCCCAGGGCTTTGGCCTGGCGGATGTCTTCCAGCATAAGCTCGAATTCCAGCTCGGAATACAGGAAGTCGGCCTTGCGGGGCCGGATGAGGACGAATACGGGGATGCTGAGCTGCGCCTTGGCCAGGCTAACCTTACCTGCGCTGGGTGTCACGCCGCCCTGGGCCAGATTTTCGCAAAGCTCAATGCGGTGGGCGCCGCCCCGGGCGGCAGCGATGGCGGAGGCGACGGAGTCGCAGCATATCTCTAGGGTGTAAGGCATGGATCTTAATTCATTAAAACCGGCAATATACCGGAATTCCGAAATAGGAAGCAGTATGCAGGAGTTGAAAATTAATGGAAAGGCCCGTATCTTATTGGATCATTTCTAAACCTGAAACCCTGAGCTATGCGCCTCCTGACTCTAACAATCGTGCTTTGCCTGCTCTGCCAGGCCCTCTCCGCCCAGGAAACTTTCGACCCCTATCAGGAAAACCATCCCACAGTCACCGGAAAGCTGCTGGGCTATGACCCGGCGGTGGATGATGGGCTGGAGCTGAAATTCGTCTGCGTGGTGCCTCACCCACAGCGCCAGGCGGAGTATTTCGCCAGCCCGGAAGCGGATGGCAGTTTCACCTTCACCCTGCCCTATCCACTGCGGTATCAGCAGATCTGGTTTAGTATTGGCGACTACTACTACGGACAACTTGTTGTAGACAAAGAACTAAGCATTACCGCCGACCTGCCAAAGCTTAAGAAGAAAGAGCAGCGCTGGTTTACAGAAGATGTAGCCTTCGGCGGGACGGACGGCGAGCTGAACCGCTTCATCAACCAGTATACAGACTATGAGATCCCCCGGCGGGAAGAAGGCAACCCCTTCGTCAAGATCATGATGAACCGGGAAATGCCGGCAGACGAAAAGGCCGGCCAGATCCGGGAACTCTACGCCAAGAAGCAGGCCATTGAAAAGAGTTTTCTGGAGGAAAACCCCTCGCCCCATGCCTGGATACTGAGCAACGAGCGTCTTTCGGATATGTACGGCAACCTCTTCATCATTTACGTAGGCAAGGAAATGCCCGAGGCGCTGTTCGCAGAAGCGCTCCGCCACCAGCCCAAAGTCATCAGCAATGATGGCCTGTCGGCCTACTACGGTTACCTGGGTTATTTTCTGCGTGGCCTTAACGATCAGGAACGGCTTGCAGCCTATAGGGAAGAGATATTCCCCACCATCGAAGCGCCACAGGAAAAGAAACGCCTGCAGGCTTTTCTCGGCCAGTACCAGGACAAGCTGGAGGAAAAACCGTACAACGACAGCCTGTTCAAAAAGGAGTCGGCCTATTTCTACCGGCAGTATAAAGAGGCCCTGTATGCTGCTTCTATAAAAAAATTCCTGGAAAAGACGGAAGCCTTGCCTCCCCATGGGGCCGGCCTGCTCAAAATGATAGGCGGCGGAGAAGACATCTGGGAACGGGATCACTACCTGAAAATGGTGTTGCCCACAGTGGAACTGAGCTGGTGTGCAGAGCTGATGCGCAAAGACTGGGAAGAAGCCCGGGAAAAGATCCGCGAGGCTAACGAACGCCTGCAAGCCATCAAAGTGAACCCAACAGCTTCTCCTCTCGGAGAATCCCTTGGTACGCTCCCCAATGGGGCGAGCCTTTATGTAGCCACACCATCAAGCCTCGACACCCTCCTCGGCGCCATCCGCTCCACCTTCCCGGATAAAGGCATCATCCTCGATATCTGGGCCACCTGGTGCGCTCCCTGTATCTACGACATGGAGCGCAGTAAAGAGAATCTGCTGAAACTGCAAGAAATGGGCGTAGAAGTGACCTACCTCTGTACGGCCAGCGGCACGAATCAGGAGGGCTGGCAAAAAAAGATCGCCGAGATGGACCTGCCGGCTACTCACATCTACCTGAACCCGGAGCTGTCGAAAAGCATCATGTCCTTTTTCGAGCTGAGTGGCTATCCCAGCCATGTTTTCCTGGACAGGGAGGGCAAGTACCATCCGGATGTGGTGCATGGCATAAGGAATGTGGATTTCGAGTCCCTGCGGGAGAAGCTGAGGTGACGCTTTCCGCCAAACCGCCCGCTCCCAAAGTGTCGCCTCCAGGCCCACGGGCTGCGGGCGACACCTCCGGGGCCAACGCCTGAGCAGGAGGCGTCACCCGCTTCGCTAGTCCTGCCAGGGCACCAGGGGCGAGGCATAAAAGTCTATGCCCAAAGCCTCAAAACGTGCCTTATGCTCGCCCAGCCGCTGTTTGTATTCCTCCCAGTTTCTCTGTTCCGCCGGCGTCCAGCCGATCTCGGCATGGCCCGCCAGGCGGGGGAACACCATGTACTCGATCTCATCCATGGTGGTGATGGTCTCCGTCCACAGCGGCGATTCTATGCCCAGGATATCTGCTTTGGAGATGCCTTCCACGTAAGTGGCCGGATCCCAGATGTAGGCGCTGTCCACCTCTATGTAGGCTGCCCAGTGCAGGCCGAGTTGGGTGGTGGAATCGTACTGCATGTCCAGATAGGTTTTCCTGGCTGGTGACATGATGACCTGCACGCCCTGTTCTACGGCCTTTTTGGCATGATCTGCATTGGCCCAGAACTGGGCTACCGAACTGCTGTCCAGCTTTGCTTCCGTAATCTCATCCCAGCCAGCCATGCGTTTTCCGTGAGACTGCATGATGCCCTGCACCCGGTTGACAAAGTAGATGTAGTCGTCTTTGGCGGTTACGTGAGATTCATCGCCACCGATGTGAAAATAAGGGCCGGGCGTGAGGGCCGACAATTCCCGGACGACGTCGTCTACGAACTGGTAAACCACCTCCTTATCGGTACAGAGAGTGCTGAAGCCCACCTCTATGCCGGTGTACAGTTCCGGCGCTTTGCCATCGCAGGTAAGCTCAGGATAGGATGCCAAAGCGGCGTTGGTATGGCCGGGCATGTCCACCTCGGGGATGATGGTGATATAGTGCTTCCGGGCGTAATCCACCAGCTCGGTATATTGCTCCTGCGTATAGTAGCCGCCTTCGCCTCCGCCTACCTCGGTACTGCCGCCATGCTCCGTCAGCCGGGGCCAGGATTTGACCTCGATGCGCCAGCCCTGGTCATCGGTGAGGTGCAGGTGCAGCACGTTAATTTTGTAAAAAGCGATCAGCTCGATATATCTTTTGACATCTTCCACACCGAAGAAATGGCGCGCCACATCCAGCATAGCACCCCGGTAGGCATAGCTCGGGTAATCTCGGATGGTGCCGGTAGCGATCTCCCAGGGGCCGGGCTGCAGCGAATCCTTTTCGATGGCTGCCGGCAGTAGCTGCCGTACCGTTTGCAGGCCTCGGAACAGGCCGGCGGGGGTATTGGCGCTCAGCTTCAACTGCTCTTCAGTGATGTCCAGTTGATAGCCTTCTTCGCCCAGTTCAGCATCATTGTCCTCGGCAAGGGCCAGAAAGATGTGGCCGGCAGGCGGCGCTTCCTCCGTGCCGATCACCTGTATCTCGAAGCCGGTAGCGGGCATTAGCTTATCCGCCAGGTACTGGCCCACCTGCTCGAGTTCTGCTGCTTGCTCAGTAGTTTTTTGTACGTAAATATCGGTATCCTCCGTCAGGCGGAAGGAACTGCCGGTAGCTTCCAGTTCGACGGGTTTGGGAATGAGCTGCTCTTTCGACAGGTCCATGGGAGTGGGAGGGGGCGTATTGTCGCAGGAAAAAAAGCTCATTAGGAAAAGAATAATTGGGAAAGAAAGGATCAGCCTGTGGCCGGGATGGTAATATGTCATTGCGATGTTATTTGGTTAGTTTAGTACGGTTTGCGAAGGGTAAAAATATTTCATTTAGCTGAAAAATGCGCAATGCCCCTTTGAAAGATCGCCCGGCAGCATAATTTTTTATTCCACCCCTGGAATAAGAAATGGAGAATACCTCAGCATGACTATTTCCCCATAATCGCCATAAAGCCCATGATAATGCTGATCAGCAGGAACAGGCCGATAAGAACGGGCTGCATCTGCCGCTCGTCCACTTTCGACTGCACCCAGGGCCCCAGCTGGCCGCCCAGCAATACACCTGGTATGGTATACATCACGATATAGCCGATCCGCTCCATATCGGCGGAGCTGGCAGTATGGAAAAAATGATAGGCGTGCATGCCCGCCGCAAAGAAGACCGTGATCACCACCACCATGATGGTTGTGGCTACCGCAACCGGCGCAGGCACCCGGCACTGGCTCACCAGGCGATACTCCAGGATCTCCGCCAGGCCCGCCGACATGGTACCTACGAAGAATCCGCCGATGGCGGAAAAGGTGCGGCCAAGCCACTTCTGTTTGAGCACGAAGTCGTAGCGCCTGCCTTTGCGGTCGATCACACAGCGTTTTTCTCCCACTGTCTCCTCTGCACCGGCAACCATTCCCGGCTCATGCTCCTCCTTGTAATCCCGGTACATATGGTAGGTAATAAAGAGAACCCCCAGGGCAAATACCCCCTTCAGAACCTGGTCCGGGATCCAGTCGGCCACCAGGGCGCCGAAAATGGCCAGCGGCACGGAAAAGATCAGTAGCTGGCCTGCCAGGGAGTAGTCAATCAGTTTGGCGCGCACATAGGCGATAAAGCCGGAGGTGAAGCCAAAGACCTCCGTGACCAGGGCTGTGCCTATCGCCACCTTGGGTTCCAGCTCCAGCCCGAGCATAAAGAGAGGGGAGAAAAAAATGGCGCCATCCGTACCACTGGACATGGCAATTGTGGCGATCAATATGGCAATGGGGAAAAGGTACCAATAGGCCAGAATATCAACCATAACGTCTGTTTAGTAATATTGAGCAGGTAACTTAGGGTTTCGGAACTGCCCATACCGTCCGACTGCGGACATGCCAGAGCAGCTGTTGTAAACATGAAAGGGGCTGCAGGGCTTCTATGTTTGAAACAATTGCATCATTAGCATGAAACACAGCCTGAACCGCACTCAAAAAGAATGGATCGACAACAACCAATGGGATTTCTCGGGCATCCGGGCGCTGTTTATCAACTGCACCCTGAAGAAGTCGCCGCGCATGTCGCACACCCGGGGCCTGATCGATCTGGCAGCCGGCATTATGCAACAGCTCGATGTACAGGTAGAGATTATCCGAGCGGTAGATCATCAGATCGCTCACGGCGTTTACCCCGATATGAAGGAATACGGCTGGGAGCAGGACGACTGGCCGGGCATATACGAAAAAGTGCAGGCCGCAGATATTTTGGTACTGGGCACTCCCATCTGGCTGGGCGACAAGTCCTCCGTGTGCGCCAAGGTGATCGAACGCCTCTATGCTCATTCCGGGCAGGTAAACGAAAAAGGCCAGTACGTCTACTATGGTAAGGTAGGCGGATGCATCGTGACCGGCAATGAAGACGGCATCAAACACTGCGGAATGAACATCCTTTATTCCTTGCAGCACCTTGGATACACCATTCCTCCCCAGTCCGATGCCGGATGGATAGGCGAAGCCGGCCCGGGGCCTTCCTATCTCGACCCCGAATCGCAGGGCCCGGAAAATGACTTCACCAACCGCAATACTACTTTTATGGCCTGGAACCTCTTACACTTAGCACGAATGCTGAAGGATCAGGGCGGTATTCCCGCACATGGCAATCAACGCACCATCTGGGATGAGCAGCAAAAGCAGCACTAGCCGGTTCAGCTTACTGCCCTGACCGTACTCTTTCGTAAGCTTTTTTTGTTTCCAGCGAGGGCTCCGTCCCCAGTTCCCGTTGCAAAGCTTCGGTACAACGTTGATACTGGCGCAGCGCATGGTCACGCTGTCCGAGTTGAATATAGATGAACATCAGGTGGCGATGGATGTCCTCCAGACAGGGGTCGATGACCAGTATCTCCCGGAAAAGGTTGGCGGCTTCGGGGAAGTTGCCGTTCTGAAACGGAAGGGAGGAGCCGGGCCTGAAGGCCAGGCTTTCCGGCATTGCGCCTTTGCCACCAACGGCGGATGCGATACCACCAACCTTGCTTATTCCGCAGGTGGTTATCCAGTTTTTCAGCAAGGCATGACGCAGAGAAGGGAAATATCAGGAATTCATCGGCCCCTATTTCATAGGCCTGCACGACCTCCTGCGGGCTTGGCAACTCGGCGAGGACGAAAACCGGCGTATCCGGGACTCGCTGCCTGAGATCCCGCAGGCCCCTCCATCCTGATGCCTCATGGCTGTGCCTGTCTTGGACATATAAGATTAGTTCCGGCCTTTTACCATTGAGGTTCTCTCCGATGGACAGTGCCCGGTATCCGGCCGGCCTCATAAACTTCCTTCGGAAGCCCTCTTACGGCCTCGTCCGGTGAATCGCCGGCGGGAGGGCAGGTGATGCCGGGCCTCTCTTTCTGAAAAAGTACAGACGAGGCCCGGCATCTTCACCGTGCATTCCTCCATCTTCCAACCTCTGCCAGCGGCCTTACGGCATTTTGTAGAATTCTACCAGTCCGACTTCGTCAAAGGCAATGATCGGCGTGTTGACATAGGTGCCGGAGCCATAGGGGTACTCCATCATAAACTTGATGCGGGCTACCAGGCGGTAGGTGCCTTCAGCAATGTCATCTGCAGCAACGTTAATGGTTTCCACGTAATCAAAGGGGACGCCGGCAGTGTTGTTATGGGCAACCGTTTTTATGATATTGGGGCCAGCATATTCCCCAGCACCCATTTTTTCGAGGAATACCTCTAACACCCATTGGCCCTTTACAGCCTGGGTTACCCAGCCATCCTGAGTCCATTTGAAAGAAAATTTCATGTCCTCGTCACAGCGGCAGATCTCAGGGATCTCAGTGAGCCATGGCTTTTCTACTTCTTCTGTGGTCAGCATGATGTTTCCTGCGAATTCAAAAAAACCAGGAACTTCTTCAAATTTCAGCAGCGGAGTATCCATGATTGTGTTTTTGCACACCATCCGCTCCTCTTAGAAACGATGTTCCCAAAACCGAGCATACTGGATGGTGTTGGCGATATAATTTGGTTATCACCTGTAATTTAACCCCGCTTGCTAAAGCCCTTCTAAAACAGCACTAAACCCTCTCTAAAATATCTCTAAAAATTCACTTTAAAAATTCAGAATGGATATTGACAAGCGCATCTGTTCCGGGCATGCTTTCCGGCCCAAAAGATTTGCCTATCTTTCCGTGCAGAACCAAAATCCTGCGCAAAATGAAAAACTACCTGCTGCTCCTTTCCCTGGCCATGCTGTGGGGCGGCTGCGGCGAACCGCCTGCCGACACCACTGAAGCCCCCATTGCGGAAGAAAAGGATGACGGCCCGGACATTGAGCAAAAACTGGAAGAACTGGGCATTCAGCTGCCAGAGGCCGGCGCCCCGGTGGCCAATTACGTGAACGCCGTACGCGTAGGCAACCTCCTTTTCCTGGCCGGCAAGGGGCCCAAAAAAGCAGACGGCACTTACATTACCGGCAAAGTAGGAGATAGCCTTACTCAGGAACAGGGCTACGAAGCCGCCCGCCTCACGGGCATCAACCAGCTGGCGGTACTCAAGGCAGAGCTGGGCGACCTCAACAAAGTGAAAAGAATCGTCAAAGTATTGGGCATGGTGAACTGTACGCCCGATTTCGAGAACCAGCCGGAGGTCATCAACGGCTTTTCCGACCTCATGGTGGAAGTGTTTGGCGAAAAGGGCAAGCATGCCCGGGCGGCGGTAGGCATGGGCTCTCTGCCCAGAGGCATTGCGGTGGAGGTGGAGGTGGTCGTGGAAGTTAAACCGTAAAAAAATGAGAAAATTACTTTATCTCCCGGCACTGCTTGTACTACTCAGTGGCTGTGCCTCCAGCCCCCGTGGCGCCTTTTCGCCGGCAAATGCTCCTTATCCTCCCGACTACAGCCAGGACGAGGCCTGGGCTGCTCTGCCCTGGAAGGAGGATGCCGCCGACCTGACACCGGATGGCCTTGAGGACCGGCAGGATGAGGCCCCGGCAGATGTGTTTTTCCTTCACCCTACTACCTATACCGGCAAACGGGGAGATACCCTCTGGAACGGCCCGGTCATCGACAGGAACATAAATCAACGGACACTGGAGACGCCCATCAAGTTTCAGGCGACGATCTTCAATGGCGCAGGCCGGGTATTCGCCCCGTTCTACCGGCAGGCGCACCTGAAAGCTTATTATACCAGAGATACGGCAAGTGCCCGCCAGGCCTTTGCCCTGGCCTATTCGGATGTAAGAGATGCCTTTCGGTACTATCTGGAAAACTTCAACCAGGGGCGCCCCATTATCATAGCCACCCACAGCCAGGGCACCACTCATGGCACCCGGCTGGTGAAGGAATTCTTCGATGATAAGCCTCTGCAGGAAAAGCTGGTTGCCGCTTATCTGGTGGGCATTCCTGTCAGCGAGGAAGCCTTCAGCACCATCCTCCCCTGCCAGGACTCTCTTGACACCGGCTGTTTTACTTCCTGGCGTACCTTCAAGCGAGGCACTGCCCCCCGAAGAAACACTTCTGAAGTGCTCGTCACCAACCCCCTCCTCTGGGTTACCCATGAAACCTATGCTCCTAAAGGCCTAAACAAGGGCGCGGTACTTCGCCCGTTCCGGAAAGTACGCCCGAACAATGCCGACGCTCAGATACACGGCCCCATTCTCTGGGCCAGTAAACCCAAATTTTTCGGCAGTTTCCTGCTTTGGGCAAAAAACTACCATGCCGGGGATTTCAACATCTATTACCTCAATGTGCGGGAAAATGCCCGGGCGCGGGTGAGTGCTTTTCTGAGTAGCAAGGGCGGTCCGCCATAACACTTCCCAACCCAATTTTTGTATATTTAACAACACCTAAAGACGAATGTATGAAACACCTCAACCGCAGACAATGGCTACGCACCGCCGGCCTGGCTGGCGCTTTTACCCTGACGGGCGGCTTGCCCGTAGTAGCCGAAAGCACTTCGAGGGGGAGTATTTTGACCACAGACGCCCCCGCCCGCCTGAGTTCCAACGAAAATCCCTTCGGGCCTTCAAAAAAAGTCCGGGAAGCCTTGCTGGAAGGTTTCGACGCCGCCTGCCGCTATCCCTTTTCCTGGTACGGTGAGCTGCTGGAATTGCTGGCCGAGAAGGAAGGAGTAAGCACGGATCATATCGTACTTACCGCCGGTTCTGTGGAAGGGCTGAAGATCACCGGCCTGGTGTACGGCTGGCAGGGAGGTGAAGTTGTGGCTGCAACCCCCACCTTTCAGTCCCTGCTCACCTACGCCGAAACTTTCGGTGCCCATGTCCATCGCGTGCCGGTGAATGACGAGCTGGTGCACGACCTGGACGCCATGGAGAAGCGCATTACGGCCAATACCCGGCTGGTGTTTATCTGCAACCCCAATAATCCGACCGGCACCCTACTGCCGGCAGATAAACTCCGGGATTTTTGCTCTTCCGTTTCCCACCGTACCGTGGTTTTTTCGGATGAGGCCTATTACGATTATGTGGAAGAGCCCGGTTATCCTTCCATGATCGAATTGGTGAAAGAGGGCCTTAATGTGATCGTCAGCCGTACTTTCTCCAAGGTGTACGGCCTGGCAGGCCTGCGGATAGGTTATCTGGTGGCCCGCCCGGATATTGCGGCCCGCCTGGTGGAAGCCCGGGTTTCATTTCCCAATGTGATGGGTATTTTTGCAGCGAAGGCTGCCCTGAAGGATGAAGAATTCTATCGATTCAGCCTGCGAAAGAATGCAGAGGCCAAAAAGATGATCTACGATACGCTGGATGGCCTCGGCCTGCGGTACGTACCTTCGCATGGTAATTTCGTGTTTTTCCATTCCGGCCGCGAGATCTCGCAGCTCATCGGCCATATGAAAAAAGAAGATGTGCTCATCGGCCGCCCCTTCCCGCCTCTGCTGGAATGGTGCCGCATCAGCACCGGCACCCTGGAAGACACCGCACGCTTCTGCCGGGGGCTGAAGACGGTGATGAGCTGACCTTAACCATAAAAAAATGAGCTGGCATGTATGGAAAAAACACAAGAGGCAGAGCTTTCGACCGGCGGCGGCCACCCCGGAGAAACTGGCTGCTTCTGATGCTTCTGGCGCTTTCGGGGATACTGGCCGTCTACCTGTTCTTACCCGAAGATCACCCGGCAGGCGAAGGGCCACCAACGGAAACCCAGCAGGAAGATCGCCCGGCTCAGGAAATGGAGTTTGAGCCGCTGCAGGAAGAACAGGCGGAGGAAGACTCTCTACCGACGCCTCCCTCCGCCCATTAAAAAGCAACCTATGGAACCGCCCAGATCTTACTGCGAGGCCGTCCGCCGAATGAACAATGGCCTGCACCAGGCCTATCACGATACCGCCTATGGCTTCCCATTGCAGGATGACAACGAGCTGTTTGGGCGCCTGATCCTGGAGATCAACCAGGCCGGGCTGAGTTGGACGACTATCCTCAAAAAACAGGAGAACTTCCGCCGCGCCTATAGCCAGTACGATATCGAAAAGATTGCTGAATATGGGGAGAAAGACAAAGCCCGCCTACTGAACGACGCTGGCATCATTCGCAACCGCCTGAAGGTGGAGGCAGCCATTTACAATGCTCAAAAGATACTGGAGTTACGGGAAACACACGGCTCCTTTAAAGGATGGCTGGATGCTCACCACCCCAAAAGCCGGGAAGAGTGGACGAAGTTGTTCCGTAAAATCTTCCGTTTTACCGGCGGAGAGATCGTAAACGAATTTTTACTCAGTACCGGTTACCTGCCCGGAGCGCACGAAGAAACCTGCCCGGTATACCAGGAAATACTAAGACTTCAGCCAGCCTGGCTTAATCAATAACCCACTTTCATGGACTTTATCAGCCAAGAAATACTACAATACTGCGAAGCTCATTCCACTCCCCAATCCTCTACACTCTACGAACTGGAGCGGGAGACCCACCTCAAAACCCTGGCCCCGCAGATGCTCTCCGGCCACCTGCAGGGGCAGTTCCTCAGCTTCCTCAGCAAAATGCTGCGCCCGAAACGAATACTGGAGATCGGCACTTTCACCGGCTATGCGGCCATATGCATGGCACAGGGGCTGGCAGAAGGGGGCCTGTTGCACACCATAGAAGCGAATGCCGAACTGGAGTACCTCATCGAAAAATATCTGGCCAAAGCCGGCATGGAAGAAAAAGTGAGGCTGCATATCGGAGATGCCCTGGAGATCATCCCCGAGCTGGATGAGCAGTTTGACATGGTATTCATCGATGCCGGCAAGCAGGAGTACAGCCAGTTCTATAAACTGGTGATCGGCAAGGTAAACTCCGGCGGGCTCATCATCGCTGATAATGTACTGTGGAGCGGTAAAGTAGTAAACAAGGGCCGGGAAGACGACCCCGACACCATGGCCATTCACAACTTCAATGAAATGGTGCAGCAGGATGAACGGGTAGAGAACATCATGCTGCCTGTCAGAGATGGCCTGATCATAGCCCGCAAATTGTAATTTGACTATCTTCGGCCTATGGAGGAAACCATTCGGGAAAGCCGGGAGCAGTACCGCCGATTTTGCCGGGAGATGCCGGATATGCCCATCTTCGCCCAACCCTGGTACCTCGATGCCGTATGTGAAGGCGGCCTGTGGGGGGCGGCCATTGCCGAACATGGCGATCAGCTGGCGGCGGCCCTGCCCTACTTTTTCAAGAAAAAGGGGCCTTTCCGTTACTTCACCATGCCCCACTTCACCAAGCATCTGGGACCGCTTCTGCTGCCGGAATTCCGGGAGCTTAAATACGAGCATAAGTTTTACGAGGCCCTCATTGCCCAGCTTCCCAAAGCCCATGCTTTTCATCAGGATCTCCACCCCTCCGTCACCAACTGGCTGCCCTTCTACTGGCAGGGCTACCTGCAAACTACCCGCTATACTTACCGGATCGATCTTTCGGGAGGCCTAGATGCCGTCCGGAAAGGCCTAAACCGAAATATGCGCCGCAACATCAAAAGCGCGGAAAAGGAACTCACCATCCACCACGGCCTGGCGCCGGAACGCTTCTATGAGATCAACCAGCTCAGCTTTCAGCGGCAGGGTATCGCCATGCCCTATTCCCGGGCGCTCTTCCTGAAACACGATGCCGCTCTGGCTCAACACGGGGCCCGCCACATATTCCATGCCGAAGATGAGCATGGGCGCATCCATTCCGCCGCCTACCTGATATGGGACGGCCAGGCCAGCTACTACCACCTTTCCGGCGACAAGCCGGAGCTGCGGCAAAGCGGCGCCGGCATCCTGCTCATCTGGGAGGCCATTCGGTATACCAGGGAGGCGTTAAAGCTGGATACTTTCGATTTCGAGGGCAGTATGATGCCCAATGTGGAGGCTATCCGGCTACAGTTCGGGGGGCAGCAGGTGCCTTATTTTCGGGTTTGGCGGTACCACTCCAGATGGTACCGGTTGCTTAAATGGGTTAGAGGCTAATAATAGCATCAAGATCCGGGTATGAATATTTTCAGGGCCTTCCAGTAGCTGTTGGGAAGTAGGCGCTCAAGCAGAGAGGCCACCCTGGCGTCTGTAATGAGGGCTACTTCATCTTTTAATTTCATGACTTGGATTTAAACTCCAGGACGCCATCTTCGATCCGCCCGAATCGAGTAGTGAGCATGTCCATTAAATAGTTTTGATATACGCGCCAGGGGCGGCGGGAGCCCTGCTTCGGCATGATGGAGCTGGCCCGTTTTATATAGCCCGAACTCAAATTCAAAAAGGGTTCGGCTTCCACTCCGGCCTGTTTTCGCGGCACCACCACCTCGTACCCTTTCCGGCCCATAAAGTTCAGGAGCCTGCACACGTAATTGGCGGTCAGGTCGGTTTTCAATGTCCAGGAGGCATTGGTGTAGCCGAAGGCCACCGCCATATTGGGTATGCCGCTCATCATCATACCTTTATAGGCTATGAGCTCGCTGGTGCCAATGGTTTTCCCATTCACCTCCAACTGAGCACCGCCCAGGAGCTTGATCTTCAGGCCGGTGGCCAGCACGATCACGTCTGCCTCCAGTTCACCGCCAGACCGGAGGCGGATGCCCGTTTCCGTGAAATGATCAATATTGTCCGTTACCATGGAGGCTTTTCCCTCGCTGATGGCCTGAAAGAAGTCACCATCCGGCACCACGCACAGGCGCTGGTCCCAGGGCCGGTATTTGGGGTTCAGGTGTTCTTCCACGTCAAAATCGGGGGGCAACTGCCGGGCCGCGCTTTTCATAATGAGGCTTTTGGCCTTGTTGGGAAATGCCCGGGACAGCCAGTAAGCGGCACCGATCCCGGATAATCCGGCGCCGACGATGACTACGTCCAAAATGTTAGTTTTATCTTGGCCTATGGTACTCTTTATTGGTCTTCATTCATGATATGAAACGAACGAGCGTGCAATGCTACGGCCTGTGTAGGCGTGAAAATTAACACACACGACAAATATTATAAAAATCCTGAAAAAGAACGCCATGCGTACACTAGATCAAATGCTGCAGGAGCGGAAAGCAAGCCCGGCCGAAGCGCTGAAAATATTCGACGGCCAGGAGGCGGTGAGCCTCGATTTCATGGCCGGAAGGTGGAAAGGGTACGAAATAAAAACCGGCCACCCCATCGAGGGCCTGCTGGAAGCAAGCGGCTGGTACGGGAAGCTTTTCAAGAGCCCGGAAGAGGTGCACCCCCTGCTGTTCTACGCCAACAATAAAACGCAGCTCTTTTCCGTAAACCCCATGTTGATCCCACTCGGGATGCCGCTCCCAAGATCGAAGATCTCGGGCATATTGCTGTCTCTGCTGCGCCCCATCCTCCAGACCTCTCGGGGCCGGGCGAGAATGCGGATGCTGAAATACCGCGGAAAACTTACCGGCGCGATGATCTACGACCACAAGGCCATTATCGACGTTTTCGTCAAGGCCGATGAGAATACCATGCTGGGCGCCATGGATTTTAAAGGCGATGTGAACCCCTATTTCTTTGTGTTGGAAAGGGACCTTACGAATTATAAACTGAGCTTCTAGAGTAGCTGGGGTTGCCGGCGCTTTCAATTAAAGAGGCTCACATACCCAAAGTGCACCTTAGGCGCACTAAAATCTATCGGGTTGTCCAGCTGCTTTCCGTAGGCCAGGCTGACGCCGAACAGGCCGACGCCAGTCTCAAAGGTGATGCCGGCCCCAAAACCGTAGGGATAGTCCACCACATCCTTGATGTTGGTGCGGTCTTCCACATAGGCATAATCGCCAAAGGCGTAGAGGTAGGAATTCTGGCCGATCAGCAGGCGGTACTCCAGGGTGGCGATGCCGTAGTTGGTGGCAAAGATGGACTCCTCATCGAAGCCCCGCAGGATGCGGTTGCCGCCAATGCGGTACTGTTCGTTGAAGAAGACAGGCTCATCGGCTATGATGGTGGCGGCCCGCAGCCTGCCCATCAGGGTGCTGCGGCTGAACAGGGGAAGAAAGCCCTCCAGCTGTGCGCTTGCTTTATATTGAAAGCTGCGCAGGGTTAGGCTATCGTACAATTCGCCGTAGCCCAGCTCCACGATACGGTTATTTCGTTCGATGCGCTTGATGCCGGCTCCTGCCCGCAGGAAGGCAGCCCAGCCTTTGCGCGGGTTGAAGCGATAGTCGAGCCGTTGCAGGGCATACTCCAGGCCGAAGTAGGCGTTGCGCACATCGAGGTTCTCGGGCAGTTCTCCCTGCCGCTCCAGTTGCCCTTCATTCACGGTGAGCAGGGAGGAGGAGCGGTTGTTCCAGAAGGCTTTGAGGTAGTTGCCCCCTTCGAAGAGGTATTGGATACCGACGTCCGATTCCAGGTCGAGAAAAGTAGTATCTCTTTTGTAGAGGGCAAATTGCAGGTCGGCCCCAAAGGGCAGGCCCAGCACATAGGGGTACTCGAACTCCAGCTCCAGCTCCTGGGTTTCGGGCCGCAGCTGTTCGAAGGAAGCGTAGATGCGCTCGCCCAGGCCGAACTGGCTCTGCAGCTCTCCTTCGAAAGAGCCGGTGACCAGGAAGTTGCGGTTGTTGGCGGCCCGCCCGCTGGCGTCCTGGGGCAGCAGCCCGATGACAAAATCGAATCGGCTGGCGCTTTTCCTGCTCAGCAGGAGGTTGACCACTGCGCGCTCTCCGATAAAAGTGACGATGGGATCTTTATCCAGCTTCAGAAAGGGCAGCTCGCGAATGCGGTTGCGGATGCGCAGGATCTTTTCGTTTTCGTAGGGCATGCCCTCGCGGATGCCCAGATAACTGGACAGGTAAGATTTACTCAATTGTACATCCCCTTCCACTTCCAGAGATTTGACCAGGATCAGAGGCCCCCGCTCCAGGCGCAGGCGGGCGCTGGCCATGCCCTCACCTACCTGTATGCTGTCCAGCCAGGTTTCGGCAAAAGGATAGCCGTGGTTTTCGGCAAAATCGAGCAATTGCTCCTGCAGTTTACGCAGCTGAGTGTATCGGAAAGGCTTGTTGCGGTACAATCGCTCGCGGTAGCCCGTAGCATTCAGGAAAAGTTCGGGAATACTATCGGTGTGCAGCGCTACCCATTCGTATTGAGGCCCCAGGTGCAGATAGGCGTGGAAGAAGCTGTCGCGCAGCAGCAGGCTATCCACAGAGGCTTCCAGGTAGGCATCCTTATGGAGCGCCGCTATTTCCTTTGCGAAAAACCCCAGCACAGCCTGAGAATCGGCAAAGGCTCTCGGGATGTCGCCAAGGTGGCTTTCCAAAAACGCGGCTGTGGTATCGGCAGGTATCAGCGTCAGGCGATACTGAGCCTGCAATTTAAGGCTGAAGGCCAGGCACAGCAGGGCCGTCGCCCAAAAGGGCAGTATCCATTTTGAGTACGATGCCTTACAACAATCAGGCCAGGATCGCGTTATATCCTCATGCTCCCCGCATATTTCTTTTCGCAAGGAATTAAACATTTGTTAAATTTTAACAATCGAGGCGAAAAGCCATTATATTGAACGAAT